>CAYRFA010000029.1:0-8761 GCA_964423435.1 uncultured Gammaproteobacteria bacterium
TACTTGCCAACGTTCCGTCAGCTATATCGGTACTTAATATTCTTCAGGCTGTGGGAAAGGAAGATAAAGATGTAATTTCTGGCAATTCCCGTGTTTGTCCTTTGCATCCAAACTGTTTGCCACAAAAAATTAGGCATTTTATTTCCAATGCTTTTCATACGTACTGCTCCAATATTACAATTGATCAATTAATAAAAGAATGAAAACATCACATCTTACTATTTCCCATCTGTCGGCTAAAACGAAAGAAGGCAAAGAAATACTTCATGATATCTCTCTTTCCTTTTCTTCTTCAAAGGTGTATGCAATCATGGGACCAAACGGAAGCGGTAAATCAACGCTCGCACACGTTCTATTGGGAAATCCTGAATATACCATTCAGGGAAGTATTTTATTTAATCTTACAAACATAGAAAAGGTAGTAACTGAAGAGCGAGCACGACTCGGATTATTTCTTTCTTATCAGTCGCCAGTTGCCATTCCCGGTGTTAGCGTTGTTCATCTACTTCGAACCGCATATCAAAAAACACATCAATTAATGAAGATTGAACAATTCATGAGCATTTTAAAACAACATGCAAAAACATTGCATATTGAATCAATACTTCTTAATCGGAGCATTCACGACGGATTCTCAGGAGGCGAAAAAAAGAAAATTGAACTGTTGCAGGCGCTTGTTTTAAAGCCAAAGCTTGCGATATTTGATGAAATTGATACCGGTCTTGATGTCGATGCGCTGAAAGTTGTCGCACAGGGAATAAACATGCTGAAAGAATTTGGAACCGGAGTCATCATGATTACCCACTATAAACGGCTTCTTTCGTACATACCTGTTGATGTTGTTTATGTGCTTTCAAAAGGAAAATTAGTAAAAACAGGAAATCATCAACTTGCCTCTATTATTGAACGCAAAGGCTATGCGGGACTATGAAAACAACCTTTCTTCCTTCCCCATATGCATTTGGTTTTCATACGAAAGATGCGTATACGTACAAATCAAAAAAAGGATTACACAAGGAAATTGTTGCAGATATCTCGTTTCAAAAAGGAGAGCCAGATTGGATGCGAGAATTTCGACTGAAAAGTTTTGACGTTTTTTCAAAAAAGAGAATGCCAGGATGGGGACCGAATCTGTCAGAATTAACATTCAATGATTTTTATTATTACCTGAAGCCTATTGTGAGTCAGGCGCAGTCATGGAGCAAACTTCCGAAAAGTATCAAAGAGACGTACGACAAGATTGGAATTCCAGAGATGGAAAAAAAGTATCTCTCAGGAGTGAGTGCGCAATATGAATCAGAAGTTGTGTACAAAAGCGTGCAGAAGACGCTTACAAAAAAAGGGGTCATTTTTCTTGACATGGATTCGGCAGTACGGGAGTATCCAGAACTTGTGAGACGTTATTTTGGTACAGTTATCCCAGTTGGTGATAATAAGTTTGCGGCACTAAACTCTTCTGTTTGGTCTGGAGGATCATTTATTTACGTCCCAAAAGGAGTGAAAGTCGAATTACCGCTACAGGCGTATTTTCGGATTAATGCAGCAAATATGGGGCAGTTTGAACGGACACTCATTATTGCCGACGAGGGGAGTTTTGTGCACTACAGTGAAGGCTGTACTGCCCCAATATATTCGACAGACTCCCTGCATAGTGCGGTTGTTGAAATCATTGTGAAAAAAGGAGCGCGGGTGCGATATACGACTGTCCAAAACTGGAGTACAAATGTGTATAACTTGGTAACAAAACGTGCGCTAGTGGAAGAAGAAGGAACTATGGAATGGGTTGATTGCAATTTAGGAAGTAAACTCACTATGAAATATCCAAGTGTGTATTTGGTTGGTCGGAAAGCAAGGGGTCAGGTGTTGTCTATTGCTTATGCGGGAGTGGGACAAATTCAGGACGCAGGTGCAAAAGCAATCCATATCGCGCCGGAAACTACATCAGAAATTATTTCCAAATCTATTTGTCGGTCTGGTGGCAGAACATCATATAGAGGAATGGTCAAGATTGTACATGGGGCAAAGGAGGCCAAAAGTAGAGTTGTGTGCGACGCGCTTATTATTGATAAATATTCACGTTCAGATACCTATCCAACAATGGATATTCAGGAGCAAACAGCCTCTATGGAGCATGAAGCAACAGTATCAAAAATAAGCGACGAGCAGTTATTGTATCTTACAAGCCGTGGAATTAATGCTCGTGAGGCGCAGTCCATGATTGTAAATGGATTTATAGAACCTGTCGTCAAAGAACTACCTTTAGAATATTCAGTTGAATTAAATAGGCTCATTGGTCTTCGGATGGAAGGAAGCGTGGGGTAATTATGAAACGAAAAATATATCGTATTGCGGAGGGAAAGAATAAAAAAATTAAGTTTATTGTTGATCACTCATTTGATTTGGAAGTTATTTTCCAAGGAAAAAACAGCTCGGCAGAGATCGTCGGACTGGTGATGCCAAAGCCGCATACGAACATTATTATTCGAACAAAGCAGATTCACAACTATCCACAGTCAAAAAGTAATTTGTTGATTCGGTCTGTTATCTCAGAAGGGTCTTGCGTGACGTATGAAGGGACAATTCGTATCGAAAAACATGCAAGGTATGTTGACGCGTATCAGAAAAACGAGACAATGCTGCTTAGTGACACATCACAAATTCACACAAGTCCTATCTTAGAAATACTCAACCATGATGTGAAATGCACTCATGGAGCAACTGTAAAACCTATTTCAGAAACAGAGCTTTTGTATTTACAGAGTCGCGGAATTTCGCGGTTGCAAGCACGCAAGATGATTGTGAGAGGATTTATTGATGGTATAATCAAAAATAACTTATATGATTAGCGCAAATAAAATCAGGAAAGATTTCCCTTTACTATCCAGAAAAATTAATGGGAAATCCATTGTCTATTTAGATTCGACAGCTACATCATTGAAGCCTGCGTCTGTTATTGATGCGGTGAATGATTATTATAAGAAATTTACCGCAAATGTGTTTCGAGGAATTTACACATTGTCGGAAGAGGCGACGTGTAAATATGAAGGAGCGAGGGAAAAAATTGCGAGATTTATTAGCGCCAAAAAAGAAGAAATCGTATTTACAAAAAATACAGATGAGTCTCTGAGTCTGCTTTCTTACTGTTATTTACCGTATCACGTAAAAAGGGGAGATAATCTCGTCACGACGATCATGGAACATCATGCAAATTTTGTCCCGTGGCAACAATACGCAAATACCCATGGTTGTAAATTTCATATTTGGAATGTCGGAATGAATGGAGAATTAGACTGTGATGAGTTGAAAAAACTCATTACTTCGAAAACAAAACTATTTGCAATAACTGCTGCTTCGAATGTATTGGGTATAATCCCAGATATCGGAAAAATTGTGAAGATTGTGAAAAAAGCAAACCCAGATTGTTTTGTCGTTGTTGATGCAGCACAAGCAGCTCCTCATTATCCTATTGATGTCGTTCAGTGGGGGGCAGATGCAGTTGCATTTTCAGGCCATAAGATGTTAGGTCCAAGTGGTATTGGCGTTCTGTGGGCAAAAAAGAACATATTAGAAGACATGCCCCCATTCTTATTCGGTGGCGACATGATTCGGGAAGTGCATAAAGACAAAACATCATTTAATGACGTGCCACATAAATTTGAAGCAGGAACACCATATATAGAAGGCGCAATTGGTCTTGGCGCAGCCGTTGACTATTTATCCAAATTAGGAATGAAAAACGTGAGGAAACATGAAATTGCAATAACAACATATGCACTGAAACAGTTACAAAAGATTTCAGGAATAAAGATTTTTGGTCCGAAAGAGGCAAAAAATCGAGGGGGGGTGGTCGCGTTTCATGTAGCCGGAGTTCACCCGCATGATGTTGCACAACTTCTCAATGAAGATAATATTTGTATTCGTGTCGGCTACCACTGTGCGATGCCGCTTCATGAGCATTTAGGCATTGGGGCTACTTGCCGTGCTTCCTTTTATATATATACAACTCGCGAGGATATCGATGCGCTCGTTGCAGGAATAAAAAAAGTTATTAAGATTTTTCGTTAACATGGACATATATAGAGATATCATTTTAGATCATTATAAACATCCGCATCATTTTGGAACTGTTCTAAAAAACAATGCGAAGGCGACGCTTTACAACACTTCTTGCGGTGATACGATTACGATGGAATTATATATTGATGCTCAATCAAAGAAGATCGTTGACATTGGGTTTTCCGGAAACGGGTGTGCCATTAGCATGGCATCTGCATCAATGCTTACAGATGCGCTTATTGGAAAATCAATTGCTGCAGCAAAAAAAATGAACACTGAGAATATCATAAAGATGTTGGGAACGACGTTAACACCCTCAAGAGTTAAATGCGCAGTTCTCCCTCTTGAGGTTATTCAAAAAGCAATAGGAAATACGGTATAATAGAATTCTATGGATACAACAAAAAAAGTTCGTAAGTACACAATGATCATTGATCGCAGCGCCTGCATTGGTGCGGCAACCTGTGTGGCTCTTGCACCACATGCCTATGCCCTTGATAGTGAGGCAAAAGCAATTTTCCTTGACAGCGCTGGAGAGGAATCAGATGAGGCGCTTCTGGACGCTGCAAAAGGATGTCCGGTAGCTGCAATTAAAATAATTGACGATACGGGAAAGCAAATTTTTCCATAATTATGATACAAGAGCTCACATGGGCAATAGGCGGCGAAGCAGGATTTGGGATAAACATTGCTGGGTCAATGTTAGCGAAAGCGTGTTCACGAGGAAATTATGGCGTGATTGCTTCAAATGAATATCCATCACTGATAAGAGGTGGTCATAATTTTGTGTCTCTCCGTATTTCAACTAGTGAAATTTTTGCACCCAAGCAGTCTATAGACATATTAGTTTCTCTGAATAAGGAAACTGTTGAGTTTCATAAACAACAATTAGCACCAGGTGCGCTTGTTCTCTATGATCCAAAGGATTATGAATGGACAAAAGAAGAAATAGGAAAAGAGGTAACATGTATTGCCATTCCTTTTCCGACCGCTCTTGCAAAAAATACTTTTTCACTCGGGGCGACCATGGTTTTTCTTGGTAAAGACCTTACTTTTTTAACATCCGTTATCAAAGACCTGTTTGCGAAAAAGGGCGAGAAAGTAATACAGGAAAATATTGACATTGCGACAGCAGGATATACGTATGCGAAAACAAATTATGCTTCGGTTGTAACTCATGTTCTTGCAAAAGGAAAGATCAAAGACCCAAAGCTCATTATGAACGTTTGTGAAGCAGTTGGTCTAGGAGCAATAGCGGGTGGTATGAAATTTGCGGCTATTTATCCGATGACCCCCATTAATGCGCTTATTCCATTTTTTACTGACAATGCAAAAAAATTTAATATCGTGTATAAACAGCCGGAAGATGAAATAGCAGGAATTAATATGGCCGTTGGCGCATCCCTTGCTGGAGCTCGAAGCATGGTGGCTACCTCTGGAGGCGGATTTGCTCTCATGGTTGAGGCAGTATCTATGACCGGAATTATGGAAGTACCGCTTGTTATTGATCTTGGTATGCGGCCAGGCCCAGCGACAGGCATGCCAACCTGGACCGAACAAGGAGAACTCACGATGGCTATGTACGCGGGCCACGGAGAATTTCCACGAATAGTGCTTGCTCCTGGAGATGTTGAAGAAGGATATGTGTTGACAAAAAAGGCTTTTGATCTTGCAGATGAATTCCATATACCAGTTATTATCCTTACGGATAAATATCTCAATGAAACCCAGTGGCAATTATCAGAGAAGGCCGTCGGTGATATAAAACAAACTGTTTCAAAAACAACAGTGAACGTTTCGGATATAAAAGATTCCCAGTTATGTAAAAGATATGATTTAAGAACCAAAACTGGAGTGTCTATACGAAGCCTTCCTGGAATGAAATTTGGAGAATATATTGCCAACTCTTACGAGCACGATGAAGACGGATATACGACAGAAGATGCAGGGATGCGAGTTGCACAAGTTAACAAACGACTCAAAAAGGTTCAAGCGATTCTTCAAAAAGCATTTGTTCCTGTCGTGTATGGATCAGACGATGCCGATATAACATTCCTATCATTTGGATCGCTCAAAGGTGTTTTGAAAGAAGCAGTGTCCATACTTGCAAGAGAAGGAAAAAAGGTTAAACACATGCATGTTGCATGGGTATATCCGATTCCTGAGAGTATTGGTGAAATGCTTGCCCGCGAAAAGCGTTTAATTTGTGTGGAGCAAAATGCCACAGGACAACTTGCAAGCGTCATTAAAGAAGCAACAGGAATTGCGATAAAAGAAAAATGGCTCAAATTCAACGGAAGACAATGGACAGCAGAGGAGATTGTAAACAAATTAACAACTCAATAAATTAACTATGGAAGATAAATTTATTACATCAACAAAACCAACGTGGTGTCCTGGATGTGGAAATTTCGGTATCTGGTTGGCTCTTAAAAATGCATTGACGAAGCTAGCTATTCCGAGAGAGGACGTTGTTATTGTTTATGGTGTTGGGTGTCACGGAAATATGCGAGATTGGATGCATGTGTATGGAGTTCAAGGACTTCATGGACGGGCTATCCCTCTTGCGCAGGGGATGAAACTTGCTAATTCAAATCTACGCGTCATTGTTGTCTCCGGAGATGGAGACTGCTTAGGGGAGGGAGGAAATCATTTTATTCATGCAGCAAAGAGAAATCCAAATATAACAGTACTTGTTCATAATAACGAAGTGTACGGTTTGACCACGGGTCAGGCATCTCCGACCGCTGAAATTGGATTTTTGACAAAGTCTACGCCGGCAGGGGTTGTCGATCCTCCGTTTAATCCTTCGACGTTGTCCATACTATCAGGCGGTACGTTTGCAGCTCGGGGGTTTGCTGGAGATATTGTTGGACTTACAGAACTTATCGAAAAAGCCATTTCACACAAAGGCTTTTCTGTTGTCGATGTTTTGCAACCATGCGTAACATTTGATAAAGTCCACACGTATGAGTGGTATCGGAAACGAGTACAAAAAGTGAACATAACAGGAGAAAAATTGCGTGACAGACTCGCGGCAATTGGAATAGCACGACAATGGGGGGATACAATACCGCTTGGTGTGTTTTTTCAAACAGAACTTCCGACAAGTGAAGAACGTGAGATGAGCCTCGAGAATAAACCATTGTACTTGCGTTCTATTCCAGTAGCAGAAATTCAGAAAACTGTCATGCAATTTACATAGGTTGACAGGGGTTTTAGCAGTTGTTATACTAGAGTGCTAATAATCGTGATTCTATGACAGATATACTACAACCAAAAGAATATTTACTTCCTGTTGTACCAATTCGGGATGGGATTGTATTTCCAAATACCGAGATGATTTTAACCTTCGGCCGTCAACGATCTGTTGCCTCAATTGAAGCCGCCCAAAATACTGGAAAAAAAGTGTTGTTTGTTATGCAGAGAAACCAGAATATCAACGATCCGGTTCCATCAGATCTTCATACAATTGGTGTCATGGGAGAGGTCGTGCAGATGCTCAAAAATGAAGGAGAGATTAATGCCCTTGTCCGTGGTCTTGTTAAAGTTGAAATCGGAACCTATGAAGCAGTCGAACCTTTTTTTGTTGCCCGTGGGTATGAACGGATGGATACAGTTGAAGAAGATGATGAGTCAAAAGCGCTGTTTAATCATTTAACTACTCAGCTTCGGCTTGCTGTAAAACTTGGTAAGACAATAGACTTCCTGACATTTATGAATATTATGTCTGGCACACAACCCCTTACTTTGTCTTACCAACTAGCAAGTATTTTGGATATCAAACCAAGTGAACGGCAAGAGCTTTTGGAAATGGATTCAGTTAAAGAACGATTATCAAAGGAGACATTTTATCTTTCCCGAGAAGTGAAAGTTTTAGAGCTTGAACAAAATATCGCAAACAAAACACAAGCGAAGTTTGACAAAAATATCAAAGAACAGGTACTAAGGGAGAGGATTAAAACAATAGAGAAGGAATTAGGGGACAATGATGAAAATAAAGAAATCAAAGAACTTGCAGATAAAATAAAAAAAGCAGGGATGCCTGAGGATGTACGGAAAAAAGCAGAAAAGGAATTGTCACGGCTTTCGCAAATGTCTCAGTATAATCCGGAAACATCCTACGTTCGGACATACCTTGATACGCTCATTGAGCTTCCTTGGGCAATTGCGACTCCGAATAATGTTCAAATTAAAGACGCTGAACGCGTATTAAATGAGGATCATTATGGACTGAAAAAAATTAAGGAGCGTATTTTGGAATATCTGGCTGTACTAAAATTAAAAAATAAAGAGCAACCTGATGAAAAAGTTCCAAAAGCAAAAAAATCTTCGCCCACAATTTTGTGTTTTGTGGGTCCTCCAGGCGTTGGAAAAACTTCAATTGGGAAATCAATAGCAAGATCAATTGGAAGGAAATTTGTCAAAATGTCGTTAGGGGGCATTCGGGATGAAGCAGAGATCCGTGGTCATCGAAGAACGTATGTCGGAGCATTACCAGGAAGAATCATTCAAGGGATTAAACAAGCGGGGACGAAAAACCCTGTGTTTATGCTTGATGAGATTGACAAGGTGGGAGCGGATTTTCGCGGAGATCCGTCCAGTGCACTTCTTGAGGCGTTAGATCCGGAACAAAATTATGCATTTTCCGATCACTATCTGGATGTTCCATTTGATTTATCTGATGTGTTTTTTATTACAACCT
>CAYRFA010000030.1:0-8549 GCA_964423435.1 uncultured Gammaproteobacteria bacterium
GAGAATTAAACTCAATTTTTTCTCCAACAATAACTCCATCAACATCCAAAATTATCCCCTTAATGTTAGCCATATCCTAAATCGCGACAATTGAAAAACTTACCAATTACCTTTTCCTATATCCAACGTTTCTTTTGTGCCTAGTATCTGCTGAAAAATTTCTTTGGAGCAGATTGGTGCTATCATACCATTTTGTCCTGTATACATTGTTCCGGAAAATCCCCTAAATACATACGGTTTATTGAGAGATATAAAACTAAATTTTTGGTAGTATGCTGCCAAAAAAGAATCTATGTTTGTCGAAAGAAATGCTATATCGCACTTAGCAAGAAATAACTGCTTCATTGCTTTATTCATCATCCTAGAAGCAATTCCTTTTCTTCTCATGTCTTCTCTCACCCGAACTTTTCCAATTCCACCTAACGAGATTTGAGTTTTGTTGTATATAATAGCTCTTCGAAAAATCACTGTCATTCCTATAAGAATGTCTTCCTCAAATACCAAAATCCACTTATAGATATCCCCGTCGCTGCAATATTTTTCAAACCGCTTTGCTTCATCCTCCGATGTTCTCACTATACAATTCATATCGGGAACGCTTGTGCGAAAATCCTGCACTTGTTTGTTCATCTCAGGAGTTAGCGTGTCATACAGTCTTAAAACAAAATTATCCATAGAATTATCTCTATGCTACGATATTTTTGGGTAATGGCACTTCTTAAACTTCTTACCACTGCCACACCAGCAGGGATCATTGCGGCCTAATTGCTTTTTAGCATTCACAATTGGTTTTTGATGCGATTCTTCATTGGTTCTTGCGCGTTTAGCTTCTTTTGTTATTATGGTTTCTTTTGGAAGCTCCACGGATTTATTCTGAGCTAACCCCGGAGGAAGTTGCACCTGTACTTTATAAATTCTATGAACGACATCACTGCTTATCGTCGCCATCAGTCGCTCAAACATGGAGTATGCTTCGTTTTTATATTCAACCAATGGATCCCGCTGTCCGTATCCCCGAAGCCCAATTCCTTCCCGTAAATCATCAATTGCATCCAGATGATCCATCCATAAGTTATCAATAACAGAAAGCGTCACCCACCGTTCTACCTGACGCATAATCTCAGGACTAACTTGTTTTTCCCTATTTTCATACATATCACGGCTTAAACGATTCAAAAAGTCTATTGCATCAGCGTCAGCAGGAAGTTGAGCTAATTGTGTTTTTAATTGCGATTGAGAATTGGTATCAAACGGAATAATAGTTGAAAATTCCTGCGTAATTTTTTCCGTATCAAGTGTTCCCTCCTCTTTTGCAACACCAACAAGTGTTGTTATTTCATTTTCAAGGTCATTGAGTATTTGATCTTTTTGAACTTCTTCAAGAAGTGCTCGTCTCCTTCGTCTGTAAATAATTTCTCTATGTTTATTGAGTACATCATCATATTCAACCAGGTGTTTCCGGGAATCAAAATGAAAACCTTCGACTTTTGTCTGCGCCTGTTCAATAGACCGAGATACCATCGGATGTTCCAAAGGCACATCTTCCGGTAATTTAAAAATTGTCATGAGTTTGGCAACCTGATCACCACCAAATAACCTCATGATGTCGTCTTCGAGTGACACATAAAATCTGGACGATCCGGGATCACCCTGACGACCAGCTCGACCGCGCAGTTGGTTATCAATGCGTCTGCTTTCATGCCGTTCAGACCCAATAACATGAAGTCCGCCCGCATCTGTTACCTTTTTATGTTCTTCTTTCCAAATTTCAACTGCCTTTTCAAATTCTTTTTTTGAACTAAACATCACTTCTTCTGGTTTAGATCCTCCTAAGATAATATCAACTCCCCGTCCTGCCATGTTGGTTGCAACAGTCACTGCTCCCAATTTTCCTGCTTCAGCAATTATAAGGGCCTCCCGAAGGTGGTTTTTCGCATTAAGAAGTTGATGAGAAACTCCTTTTCGATTTAATAATTCACTGATGATTTCATTTTTGTCTATCGATGTCGTACCCACTAACACTGGTTGTCCGCGTTTGTGACATTCGATAATATCATTTGCAATTGCCACATACTTTGCTCTCGTTGTCTTATATACACTATCAGGAAAATCTTTCCGAACCATTGGTCTGTGCGTTGGGATAACAAGAACATCAAGGTTATAAATTTTCCTAAACTCCTCTGCTTCTGTAGCAGCAGTTCCCGTCATACCAGCTAATTTCTCGTACATTCTGAAATAATTTTGCAAAGACACTGTTGCGAGCGTTTTACTTTCCTGCTGAATCGCAACCCCTTCTTTTGCTTCAATTGCCTGATGAATCCCTTCACTAAATCTTCGTCCTGTCAAAAGCCGTCCAGTAAATTCATCAACTATAACAACCTGTCCGTCTTTGACAATATATTCTTTGTCTTTAATAAATAAAGTTCGCGCTTTGAGCGCTGCTTCGAGGTGATGGACTGTTTCAAAATCCTCTTCGTAGATATTTCCGAGTCCCATGACTTTTTCAACTTTCATGATGCCATGATCTGTAAGATGTGCGGTTCTCAACTTTTCATCAATAATATAATCAATTGTGGAAGTGAGCTTATCCACAATCTTTGCATATTCATAATATCGTTGGGTTGCCTCACTATCAGGAGCTGAGATAATATGCGGAGTTCGCGCCTCATCAATTAATACTGAATCAACCTCATCAACCACTGCATAATGAAATCCGCGTTGTGAAAGTTGGGACGCATCTGACACCATGTTATCCCGAAGGTAATCAAATCCAAACTCGCTATTGATGCCATAAGTAATATCCGCCCCGTACGCCTCCTTACGCGTCACCGGACGCAAATGTTTTAGTCTCCAATCACCTGCTTCTTTATCCTCGACGTCAGGGTCATACATAAATGACTGTTCGGAAATGATTGCCGATACAGACATACCAAGAAGGTGATACACAGGACCCATCCAACCGCAATCTCTGCGGGCAAGATAGTCATTGACGGTCACAAGATGCGCACCGCGACCCGATAATGCATTAAGATATAGGGCAGGTATTGCTGATAATGTTTTTCCTTCACCTGTCCGCTGTTCAGCAACTTTTCCATAGTGGAGTGCCAAAGAAGCAATCAACTGCACATCATAGTGGCGTTCTCCGATTGTCCGAAATGCAGCTTCCCTGACAAGAGCAAAAGCAACCGGAAGTAGATCATCGAGCATCTCTCCTGATGTTAACCGTGTTTTAAGCTCCGCAGTCTTAGAAGCAAATTCAGTATCTTTTAGTTTTTTAATTTCCTCTTCAAATAGATTAATTTTCTCAACAATAAGCCGGAGTTTTTTAATCTCCTTTTCATTGCTATCCAGTAATTTTCCTAAGAACTTAAACATTCCCTCAATTATACTATGGTTGCGTTGAAAAATCTGTTATTTGCGATACGAAAATCAGAAACATGAGAAAACAAACTTCGGAGCACCTGATCAAATTCCTCTGACTTTTTTTTATATTCACGGTCCTGCAGATAATTAATACACAAACTACTCTTTTTTGTAAGTTTTTTCTTACAATCTGATAAAAATGTTTTTGTTTTTACAAAATCAGGAACTGCATTGCCAACAAAAATATCAATAATAATACAGTCATATTTCAAATTATTTTCTTGTACGTATTTTATTGCGTCACCAGTAACAAAATGAATATATGAAATGTCACCTTGTAAAAAATATTTCTTGGCAATATCAATAATCACTGGGTCGACATCAACACCGGTTATTTGAGCGTACGGAAATTGAGTATGCAGTAGTTCGATGACTGTGCCACCGCCAACACCTAAAATCAAAATATTTTTCAATTGAAAATTAGATGTGTTGAATTTCTTAAACGCACCTTTCCATAATGATTGAATATACCGTCCAGATTGTACTGAACCATTCACAAGAAGTTTTTTCATTCCATACTCATCATTAACTCGGATATGCGTATTATAAATCGTAGAAAACTCCGCAAGTTTTTGAGGAATAATATAAGAAAGAAGACGACTCACCGAGAAATCACTTCCTTCCCGACAAAGGGAACGAGGACTTTCGGAACACGGATCGAACCATCTTTTTGCTGATAGTTCTCAAGAATCGGAATAAGAATCCGTGGAGATGCAATGGCTGTGTTATTAAGCGTATGGCAAAAAACCATTTTTCCATCCTTTGTACGATATCGTATTTTCAGTCTTCTTGCCTGAAAATCTCCCATAAATGAATCGGACATTGTTTCTCCATAAGCGTTCCGTGACGGCATCCACGTTTCGATGTCATATTTTTTTACCTGTGGCTCACCCATGTCTCCGGTGCACATCGAAAGAATGCGATAGGGTAATTCAAGATCTCTAAGAATTTCTTCTGCATTAGCCAATAACTCTTCTAATAGAGTAAGTGATTTACTCGAATCAGCAGTTGAAATAATTACTTGTTCAATCTTGTTAAATTGGTGCAACCGATAGATCCCTTTTGTATCTTTTCCATAACTTCCCGCTTCTCTTCGAAAACACGGTGAAAAGGCAACAAATTTTTTTGGTAAATCTTTTTCTAATAGAATTTCATCAGATAAATATGAAGTTACAGGTATTTCTGCAGTACCAGAAAGATAAAGATCATCCTTTTCTAAATGATAAATTTCGTCTCTACCCCATGGAAGCTGTGCATTTCCAAACAATGTAAATTCTTTTACAAGAGCTGGAGCAATAAGTGGTGTGTATCCTTTTTCAACAAGTTTCCGTAGTGTGTAATTCAGGATACCCATTTCCAAAAGCACCGCTTCGTTTTTCAGAAAGTATGCACGGAATCCTCCGACTTTTGTTCCGCGTTCAAAATCTATCAAATCATTTTTCTTTGCGAGCTCTATATGATCACGGATCGTATAATCAAATACTGGCATCTCTCCCCACTTCCGCACCTCAACATTTCCCGACGCGTCTTTGCCTACCGGCACTGACTTATCCGGAACATTCGGAACGGTAAAAAGAACCACTTGCAGTTCTTCTTCAACTTTTTTCAACTCCTCTTCAAGACCTTTTAACGATTCTTTTATCTGTTTCCCTTCAACACGAGCGATTTCAATTGGTTTCTTGCTGATTTCATTCCTTTGAGCGCGTAAATCATCGACTGATTTGGTTAATTTCCGCCTTGTTTCATCGAGCGTTACCAATCTCTCCCAATCAACCATACGGTTCTTATTGATTGCCGCCGTTTTGCACAACTCTAAATTTTCTTTGATAAAATTAATATCTAACATAGTGTTTTCTTTATAATAGGCTTAAGGTCCTCTATTGCCTTTCTTCTATGATTATACGTTCTATTTTCTTCTTCGGTCAATTCGTCGTGATTGTAAAACTTTTTTAACTTGGGTAAATATAACAAAGATCTGTAAGGAAATCCTTTCCATCGATTTTTTGACGGTGTAAGTGGAATCATACCACGAATGAGTCCTTCACTCGTATAGATCTCTCCTGACGGAAGCACAAACGCAAGAACAAGATGGAGTTGCGCGCCCCGCTTAGACTCTTGAACGCCTTGTAAACGCTTCATTGCATACTGAATGAGTTCTTCGTCCTCATTATCCTTCGTTCCATGAATCCATCGATGTGATTTGACTCCGGGTTCTCCATTTAATGCATCTATTTCAAATCCTCCATCATCAGCAAGCGTTGGTAATCCTGATTTTTGCGCATAAAATCTTGCTTTCAAAATTGCGTTTTCTTTAAATGTCGCTCCTGTTTCTTCAACTATATCTGTAATCCCTACATCAGAAAGAGAGACAAGAGTAAGCGGTAAATCAGAAAGAAATCCGCGCAGTTCCGCAAGTTTTCCAGGATTTGTAGTAGCCACCAGTAATGTTTTCATATTATTTCTCCATTTCCGGATGATACAAAGCTCCGCCGTAAGCAAGTACCAGTTTATATTTTGACACCAACTTCTTTATCCGCTCATCCCATTCCAATCGATATTCTTTATTATTGGACATTCGGAATATATCAATTGTTTTTTCGTCAATTCCCTTTAATTCTTTTTCTAACCGCTTCAAAATGTATGGGCTGGCATTAAAATATTCAACAACAAGAGATGTATTTCCGGTCTCAGCTATCTGATTGAATAGCTGATCCAAAGCACGTTCGTCCGTAAGAATATGCGGAAGGAGCGGACCTACAAACGCGTATGTATGCAAACCAGCTTCTTTCAATGTACGCAGCGCCTTCAGCCGAACGCTTACTGGTGGAGCAAATTTTTCAAAATATCGGGAAACATCATCATCAGTCGACGTAATAGTGAGTCCTACTGAAAAACGAGGAGTTTTTTTGAAAAAATCAATATCCCGAAGAAGTAAATCAGATTTTGTCAGTATGTGAACTTGACCTTGATAACCGTACGCCAACAGCGCTTCCAGGCATTTTCTTGTCAGTTTATATTTTGCTTCCAAACCCTGATACGGATCAGTCACAGAACTAAACCATATTACATTCTCCTTCCCTTTGTCGGGAAGTTTTTGTATTTCTTTCGCAAGAAGTTCGGGTGCATTTATTTTAGCAAACACATACGAACCCCAATCTTCATTTTTCTTTCCGACAAACCGCCCCATGAAACTCGCGTAACAATACACACATCCGAACGCGCATCCGATATACGGATTGACCGTATAATCAAAATCAACATTTTTCAGTGTCGTTTTTGTAAGAATCGACTTCGCGGTTATTTCTTTTATCTCCATAAAAGCGAAATTATACTTCCGGACGGAGAGTTGGGAACGGAATGACTTCTTTAATGGATTTCGCATCAGTTAAAAGCATGACGAGCCGATCAATTCCAATGGCAATACCGCATGTTGGAGGAAATCCATGTTCTATTGCTTCAAGGTAGTCATTGTCTGTTTGATGCGCTTCTGTAAATCCCGCCTTCTCCCTCTTTTTTTCATCCATGAACCGTTTTTTCAAATCGATTGGGTCATTCAGCTCTGAATAGTTATTTCCAAGTTCTGATCCAAACGCAAACATTTCAAACCGTTGGGTAAAACGCGGGTCATCACATTTTTTAGCTAAGGGAGATACTTCGATGGGATAGTCATAGATAATGGTCGGTTGAATAAGTTTCGGTTCAACCAGTTCTTCAAATACAAACGCAATGCATTCACCGATTGTTTTCATTGTTTTGAGCGTTTTCATCTTATTCTCAACAATAGCGAGTTTTTGAATTGCATTTTTTGACTCCGCGACAGTTTTCCAACTTAGTGGCTTGATATTGACAAATTTTTCAATGGAATCAACCATGGTATAACGTGCCCATGGCCGTTTGACACTCATTTGAATATTCTGATACGTAAATTCTGTTGCTCCAAGTGAACGTTTGGCGACAAACTCGATTATTTCTTCAATAATATCCATACCATAGACATAATCCTGATACGCAATCTGGGCTTCAAACATCGTAAATTCTGGATTATGGTCATGATCAATTCCTTCATTCCGAAATACTTTCGTTATTTCAAACACTTTTTCAAATCCACCGACAATCAAACGTTTCAAATACATTTCATCAGAAATTCTTAAATAAAAATTTGCATCAAGCTCGTTATGATGAGTAGAAAATGGCTTTGCAAATCCTCCACCGTAAATCGGCTGGAGTGTCGGGGTCTCTATTTCTAAAAATCCACGGTTCGTCAAAAAATCACGGATTGCATCAATAATTTTACTTCGAAGTACTATTCGCTCTTTCACATCGGCATTCAAAATTGTATCAAGATACCGCTTCCGATACCGTTCCTCTATATCCGTAAATCCATGCCATTTATCTGGAAGCGGCAAGATTGCTTTTGTTATGATCTGAAAATCATGAGTAAATACGGACAATTCCCCTGCTTGTGTCTTTCCTACTTCTCCTTGAACTGAAATAAAATCTCCGATATCCAAAAATGACAGGATTTGGAATGATTCTTTTTTACAAACATCTTCTTTGACAACAACCTGCATCTGACCCGTTTCGTCCTGAATATCAAAAAACACAATTTTGCCGTGTCCCCGCTGCCTTGTTATTCTTCCTACTACAGCTACGTCATTTCCGACATTTTCTCGAGCTACAACAATAGTTTGAGAACGGGTAATTTTTGAGGGATATGGATTAATTCCCTTTTTTCGCAAAGCATCAAGCTTGTTAATTCTGGTTAGACGAAGTTCGTCGAGTGTCGGCATATTCTTATTTTATCAGAAAATGCCGAAATTATTCTATCTCAACAATTTTATAGAGAACTTTTCCAGCTGGGGCTTCTACTTCTGCTGTCTCTCCTACCTTTTTTCCCATGAGGGCTTTG
The DNA here is from genome assembly GCA_964423435.1 of uncultured Gammaproteobacteria bacterium. Taxonomy (GTDB): domain Bacteria; phylum Patescibacteriota; class Microgenomatia; order UBA10105; family UBA927; genus CAIJMI01. The sequence goes on from CAYRFA010000030.1 coordinate 8,333, forward strand.
CCTAAGGGAGATGAATGGGAAATTTTTTTGTTTGATGGATCTGCTTCCCACTCACCTACTAGATGAAAAATGTCTTTTTTACCATTTAAGTGAATTGTCACTTTACATCCAACATCCACAAGTCCTTTTGGATGAGACGTAATGATTTTTGCACCATGAAGAATTTCCTCAAGTTCGGCAACTCTTCCGTCAATAAACGCGAGATCCTGTTTTGCCG
>CAYRFA010000031.1:0-1814 GCA_964423435.1 uncultured Gammaproteobacteria bacterium
AGATTTCTAATTTTTATCGGATATAACCACGCGACATTGATGTTCACCATGACGTTGCCCGGAAATTTCATGACTATGATTGCAATATCCTCTTTATCATTTTTAGAAAATTTGCCTGCTGTTGCATAAATCGTTATCGGATCAATGTTTCCAAGAAGATATCGTGAAATTGCAACATCATGCGGAGCGAAATCCCACATAATGTTCACGTCATCACGAATTGGACCATAACTTTGCCGTTTAAATTCAAGATAGTAAAGCTTTCCAAAATTTCCCTTATCTATTTCTGATTTTAGATATCGAACCGACTGGTTATACAAAAATGTGTGTCCAACAAGTATCTTTGTGTGTGTCCTTTTAGCAAGAACTGCTAATTCTTGTGACGTTTTTAAAGAATCTGTTAATGGCTTTTCAATAAGAACTGGGATGCGTGCATTTAAAAGAATCGACGCAAGTTTGAAGTGGATACTGGCAGGAGACGCGAGAATAACACCGTCGACTTTATTTATAATCAAATCCTGAATGTTTTTTGTTATAGTTATATGCGGATACAGACGCTTAGCATCCGCAAGCATATCCTCCCGCAAATCACACACATATAGAAGCTGCGCATCGATTTTCGTATCGAAATATTTTGCGTAATTTCTACCCCAATACCCCCAACCAATGAGCGCTATTTTTTTCATATATGTATTGTTTTAAGAAATTTAGCAGGATTACCTGCAACGACTGTATATGCAGGAACATCTTTTGTGACTACACTCCCAGCGCCAACAAGCGCACCTTCTCCAATAGTAATTCCTCCAAGAATTGTCGCGTTTGAACCGATAGATGCTCCTTTTTTGATAACTGTTTTAAGAAGTTTCCAATCTCCACAAGCGCGAGGGTATTTATCGTTTATAAACATTACTCCGTGTCCGATAAAAACATTGTCTTCAATGGTAACCCCCTCGCACACAAACGTATGTGATTGAATACGAACTTTATTTCCAACCGTAACCCCGCTTTGAATCTCTACATAGGTGCCGATCATGCAGTCGTCCCCAATGGTACACCCATAAAGATTGACATATCTCCACAACTTAGTTCGTTTGCCAACTTTAACGTTTATGATTGATTGGTATAATTTATCGTCCATAAAAATCTTTTATAGTGCCAACAACATATATTATCTGTTCTTTGGTAAGTTCAGGAAACATCGGAAGTGACAATATACGTTTCGCACTCTTTTCTGCATGTGGAAAATCTCCCTTTTTGTACCCTAAATCAGCAAATGCTTTTTGCATATGGAGTGGAATGGGATAGTGAATAAGCGCCTGCACTCCATGACTATTAAGATACGTAAGCAGTTCATCACGCTTCTCCACTTCTATAATATATAAATGAAACACAGATTCTCGTCCTAAAATATAGGGCGGGGTTTTGATGTTCGGTAGTTCTTTCTGAAATAATTTTGTATACAAAGCTGCGTTTTGTTGCCGTTTATTATTCCACTTTTCAAGATATTGAAGCTTAACTCGAAGAATAGCCGCTTGAATCGTATCAAGGCGCGTATTTGTTCCGACTGTATCATGAATATATTTCACTTTTGAACCATACTCCCGAAGCATATGATAGGTTTCTGCAAGCTTTGCATCGTTTGTTACAATTGCACCACCATCTCCATATGCGCCAAGATTCTTTCCCGGATAAAACGAAAATGCACTGAATATTCCCATCGAACCGACCTTTTTCCCTTTATACTCGGCTCCGTGTGCTTGACATGCATCTTCAATAAGGTAAATTTGTTTCTCTGATTTTTTTATGATTTTTTT
>CAYRFA010000031.1:1914-8422 GCA_964423435.1 uncultured Gammaproteobacteria bacterium
ACTTCTTTTCCTTGGATAAATCGGGTGTTGGTAATGACTTCGGAAATTGCAGTATCTATGTGCTTTTTAATACTTTGATACTGAATTTTCAGGTCAACAAATGGAATAGTCATAGCAATACATCAAAGTATACTCTCAACTGCTTTCCTTAACAATTCCTCGCTTTGACGAATACTTTGCTTCCAGGAAAGAGACAGAACCCTTTTTTTTCCATTTTCTTGATATGTTGCATATCGATTTTTGTCTCCAATTAATGTAAGGGTATTTGAAGCCATAGTCAAAGGTGAATTATCACCAACAACTATGCCTGTTTGTTTATCGCAAACAACGTCTTTTAGTCCAGATACGTTATATACAACTGCTGGAGTTCCAACAGATGCCGCTTCAAGCACCACAAGCCCCCATCCTTCTTTCACCGATGCGTGGAGAAGTAAATGGGCTCGCGACATGAGTTCATATTTTTTCGCCTCTGTTACAATCCCGTACCATGACACATTCTTTTCAATACCATATTCAAATATCATTGTTCTAAGTTCATTCACATATGCATCTTCTCCGCCACCCACAATCCATAGTTTTGATTTAGGTTTCTCGCGACAAATGAAAGAAAATGCTTTAATCACCTCTTCAATACCTTTCATCCGCACTACCCGCGAAACAAAGATAAACGTTGGGTTAATTTCTTTGTGGAACAATATCTTTGTCGGGTTTGGATAGACAATCGGACATGGTATTGCAAAACAGCGATTCCGTGGAATCCCTCGTTCAACAAGCTCATCCACTGTTGACGGTGCGTCGGTCCAGACATAACACTTTTTGTACAACCTGAAATATGTCGATTCCAAAAATTTTCCAATGATGTTTTTCGGAAATGGAAACATGTAATCCCAAATTTCTCCAGCTATTTCATGAATAAACAAAACTACCGGAGTTTTTGTAAATAAAGGGGAGAAAAAGGGAAATCCATGAGCTTCATCTACAATAACATCAAATAACCGTCCGTTGATAAAAAGATACGCTATTGCATAAAGATATATGGTCAAAGATCCGGCCCTACGAACGATATGCACACCATCAACAAGTTCTTCCTTTTTTCCTCCGTACCAACCGGTAAGCCATGTAACACGATGACCTTTCTTCACCCATCCTTTTGCATGTTCCATGGTCACAAGTTCCGCTCCACCAGCCCGCGGATGAGTTAAATCTCGCCAATTAAGAATAAGAATGCGCATAGGGAACTACGTCATTATAGTACTGGATGAAAATTTAGTATAGATATTAATGGGGAGATTAGTTCCTAGTTCCTCTTTTTCTTATCATCCATAATTCCGGTTATGGTATGAAAGTAATTATTTTTGTCAATCGTCGTAAAGGCATGCGGAAGCGGGAAAATATCTCTGTTTCCTCCTTGCCCCTGTACTTTCATCTCAACACATTGGTACTTTTTGTAATAATCTTCTATCACCAAATCCACCTCTTTTCCACCATACTCCCGATAAAAATAAAGACTCCGTTTGGATTCGGTATTCCTTCTTTGTTTCTCAATCTCAATGATAATAAAATTTTCAAATAAACCCCCTTGATCAGGCCTAAGTTTGGTTTCACGGAAATCTTTTACAAAAGCATTTCTCACCCCCAGATCGTAAAAGTAGAGTTTTCTATTCTCCGATACAGCTTTTCTGATGTTGGTCTTAAAGGAGGGAAGTGGAATTAAAATATAGTTTTTAATAAAAATTTCGATATAGTTGGCAACGGTAATGCCATTTGATCCTAAGCTGGCAGCGATCTCCCGGATAGAGACTTCACTTCCTAACTGGAGTGCAATTTTCGTTAAGATGTCCTCTGCCAATTTTTTGTTTTTGAGTCCATATATATCTACCACATCTTTTAGCACATATGTTTGGATTATATTTTCAAGTAACTCAATTTTATCCTGATCTGAAAGAGTTTTGGTAGTATATACCTCAGGATATGAACCAAAAACTTGCAATCCTTCCAGTAGCTTTTTTTCAAAGGATTTCTCTTCGTAGGAAGGAAGGGTACTGTTTGCTTTCATTTCTTCCAGGGACAAAGGTAAACAATAATGTTCGGTAAATCGACCTGCTTGTGTATCAAATTCCTTATCTTTTTGCCGAAGCTCGCTACTTCCGGTAGCGATTACTTTGACCTTAAATTCATCATAGAGTAACTTGATAGCAACGGTTGCCTGAGGATAATTTTGTACTTCATCAATGAGAATAATCTTGTTTTGTGAGGTGAGTTTCTCAAGTGTATCCCGATCCGATGCGAAGAGATTGTGGTCTGAAGAAAAATCGAAGTTAAAAACTCTCACTCCCAGCTTTTTTGAGAGTTCCTTTAAGAGTGTTGTTTTGCCGGAACGCCTGGGGCCCCAAATATAGAAAGTCTTATAATCCTTCCCTGTAAGGTATTCATCTATTTTGTCTTCGATAGCCCGTTTAAACATATTCTATACTTTGCATTTTACTACTATTTTGCAATATGTCAATATGCAATTTAGATCAATAATTAGACTGATTATTAGACTAATAATAGACTGATCAATCAACCATCACCCTACATTGATCCTGAAGTTGAGCTCCGGATCAAAACGCCATTTCCGTTTTGAAGCATTATCGTAATACCGTTTAATCTTCAACCTGTAAAATACAGCCAACGTATCAGTTATCATATTATAGATAACTCGAAACAACTTTGACCAGACCATACTTGTTTTTGAAAAGAAAAAATTTATCTCCACTGGTGATTCATATATTTTTCTGTACCCCAAATGGTATGCAACCGCAAGAATCTCGATATCAAATGCAAAATGCTTCACCAAAAGTCGCGGAAGAACATCTTCAAGTAATTTTCGTTTATATAATTTCATTCCAACTTGCGTATCGGTAACATTCAACCCAAATAATACTTTAACAATTTGTTGATAACCCCAGGAAAGGATTCTTCTATACGTTGGATAATCAACTTTTGAATCAGGGTGCCGTTTACTGCCAAGTACTACATCAGCATCTTGAAACTCAAACTGTGCAAGCATGACAAGAAGCGCCTCTGGCTTTAAATCTCCGCCTGCGTCCAGAAAACCAATCACATCGCCACCCGCATGGGCAAATCCGTACCGGACTGCATACCCTTTTCCGCGATTATTCTTATACCCAACAACGTGAACATGTGAATCTTTAATTTTTTTTATTTCTCCCTCACTGTTATCCAGAATACCGTCTATAACAGGAATGATCTCAAACGGAACAGTAATTGTTTTCAACACATCAAGAATTGAAAGAATGTTAGCCTTAATTGTCTTTTCTTGTTTGTATACAGGCACTATCAGACTAAACTTTTTCATAGATGTGTTTCCTATAATACCCTAAAAGGCTTACAACTAATAGAAGACAGGAAGCAATGTTGACCCAAATGACGCTTATTACGGAATCATGATAGAGGGTTATACCAATGATTTGAATAACAGCGCAAACAACCGGAACAAACCATATGGTAAGTTTACTTAATGCCATGCATATCGTAGTAAGCATATTACCAATGGAATAGAGTACCAGAAACACTCCAAACAAACCCAAAAGCGAAGCTCCCTGAATATAAGAAGCACCAAAAAAAGTTCTTATGATAAATTCAGGAAATGCAAAATAAAGAAGTGTAATACCCGCTGATACAGCGCTAACTGTAGCGAGTGCAATAAATATAAGCTTTGTTCCCTTTTCTCCTTTTGCTGTTCGCTCTGATAACACCGGAAATATAACAATCGATACTGCTGAAGATGCATAAAAGATTATCTTTCCAAGAACCGTTAAGGATGCATATAATCCTGCTTGATACGCTGGGAGAAAATGTCGAACTAATATCATATCTGTTGAATATAAAGATGTCATGCCCAGAACAATGAGGAGCGTTGGTACTGTATAACGCATCGCTTCCATAATTGTAAAAGTTAAAGGTGATGCTTTGACCTGAAAAATAAACCGCAGAGGAAGGAAATAAAGAAAATACATGACCATGACCGATCCAACCGTAGCAAAAAGAACTCCATATACACCCCACGTAACCGCGGGAATACTCAAAACAAGCTTCACTAGAATAGATCCGGCTCCTAAAATACTCACCCATAAAAATTTCTGATACCCTTGAAGCGCACTTCCCGCAATAACGGTTAATAACGAAAAAACAAATATAATATAAACAAAGATAAATAATATGGTTGATTCAATATGTAAAAACGTACTAATAAACGGTGAAGCTACTATGATAATAGGAAAAGCAGCTATGCACCCGATGAGACAGGATTTTGTTACTTTCATAAACAAGGTCTGCACTTGGCCAAGTTGATTTTTTGCCTTCATGGACGAAATAAACTTAACAAGAACAATTGCTCCAACGTTTAGAGGCACGGTAAAAATGTAGAAGATGGAGAGAAGTGAAGATAATTCACCGTATCCGGTTGGTCCAAGCAACCGTCCCATCATCAAATGATAAAGGTAGGAGCCAACGTTTGCCCCCATAGATCCGGCCATCACAATAACGCTATCTTTTGCTATAGAATGTGAGATAATTTTTTTAATAAATTCTTTCATGACTGCTCCTGTTTTACTTGTTTTTCAATCCAATTATATGTAATGCTCAAACCCGATTCCAACGATGTTTTTGGGTCCCAGTGTAATAATTTTTTTGCTGCTTCTATATTAGCATTTCTCCCTCGCACCCCCTGTGGTTGAGATACATCATAACGTACGTGAATTGTTTTTCCAGAGATTGAAGAAATAATATAAATAAGATCGTTAATTGAAACTAATCGATCAGAACCTATGTTAAGTGGCGTCGTTATGTCTGATTGCATCAATCTATATATTCCTTCAATACAATCATCAATGTAACAATAGGACCGTGTTTGCTTTCCATCTCCCCACACTTCTATTGAATCCTTTTTTTTTGCCTGAACAATTTTTCTGCATATAGCAGCTGGGGATTTTTCACGTCCACCATTCCACGTGCCTAGCGGTCCATATATATTATGAAAGCGTGCAACATGAGTCTGCAATCCATAGTCTTGATAATAAGCTAAACATAATTGTTCCGATGTTAGTTTTTCCCACCCATAAACCGTATCTGGATCCGCTGGAAAGGCATCTTTTTCACAGAGTCCCTTATTTGCTGTACTAAGTTGTTTTCTTCTCGGATACACACACGCAGATGAAGAAAAGAAAAAACGCTTTACTTTTTCCTGTGCTGATGCTTCGAGCATATTAATATTAATAAGCAAGTTATCATGGAGTATGTGCGCGTGAACTTTGTCTATGTATCCAACGCCACCCATATTTGCAGCAAAATTGTACACATCAACCACGCCCTTCGTTGCTTTCATCGCGTTATTCTTATTACGAAGATCTAGTAAGAAAAACTCATCTGCTTTTGTTGACTCAAATTCTGGTTTTTTAATATCAACCCCCCGAACAATGTATCCCCTCTCTTTCAAATAGCTCACCATGTGGTGACCAATAAATCCGCCCGCTCCAGTAACCAAAACAGTTTTATTCATATTAGTCATTTACTAATCTGTATTTAATGAGCGTCCAGAGTGCCACGACGCCGTCTTTCCATGTCAGTTTCTTTCCTTCGGAAAACTTTCTTCCGAAATAGGAAATGGGAACCTCATATATCTGATATCCTTTTTTTAATATTTTTGCAGTAATTTCCGGCTCCATATCAAAGCGTTTTGATTTAAGCGTTAATCCATCAATCACCTCTCTTTTTACCACTTTATACCCTGTTTCCATATCCGTAATGTTGGTATTGTATAGGATATTAGTTATAAAGGTGACAAACTTATTGCCTTGTGCATACAGATACATGGTAGATAAATGAGATCCCAAGAAACGAGACCCATAGACAACGTGAACCTGAGGATTATCAAATGGCGCAAAAAGTGTTACATAGTCCTTTGGACTATATTCCAAATCAGCATCTTGAATAAGGATTATATCCCCTGTTACTTTTGATAATCCAATACTCACTGCGCTTCCTTTACCTTCATTTTTCGCCTTGTATATCACCGTAACTTTCTTTTCCCATTTTCGCAGTATGGTTTTTGTTTTATCAATAGAACCATCATCAATAACGATGATTTCTTTTTTCCAATTTGGAAGATCAACTGATTCAACACGCGTCAGTATCTCTTGAATTGTACGTTCTTCGTTATATACAGGTATGATAATAGATACTGTTTTCATGCAATAAACCACCCTCGCAAGTATAACATTACCGATACGAGTTGGAGAATAAAAAATATACCAATAAGAGCGTATTTTACAGTATTTCTTTTGATGTAGGTAAGAATGATAAACAACGGAATTACCGTAAGAATATATCGGGGCATGGACGTAAGTGTACCGGTGAGGGTCGGAATAACAAGAACCACAAAGCTGTAGAGCAGATAACTTAATTTCACTTTCTTTTTCCATCCATAATAAAGTAGGAAAAAAGC
>CAYRFA010000032.1:0-8092 GCA_964423435.1 uncultured Gammaproteobacteria bacterium
GGATTTATTGTTAATGGCCAAAGACAATCACTCTCATCGATTATATTGGGGAAAAGAGTATTCAGATCTTCCTCAACTAGATCTTACGCTAGTACAGCGTGAATCATATCAATGGTTTTTGGAAGAGGGAGTTAAAACGCTTCTTGCTGAAATTTCTCCTGTATCAGATTTTACTGGAAAAAATTGGGAACTTGCATTTAGCGATTATTTTTTTGGAAAACCACGGCTTACTCCACTTAGTGCTATCGAAAAAGGTTTAACGTACGATATGCAACTGAAGGTTATTGCAACGCTTACCAATAAACAAACTGGTCATCACGTATCCCAGGAGGTATTCTTAGGTGATATTCCTGCTATGACTCAAAATGGAACGTTCATTATTAATGGAACAGAAAGGTGTGTTGTAAATCAACTTGTTAGGTCACCTGGTATTTATTTTACTGGAGAAGTTGATCCTACAACTGGAAGAACCTTATATAGCGCTGAAATTCGACCGATGCATGGAAGTTGGTTAGAGCTTTTTGTGACACGAAATAATGTGTTTATGGTGAGAATTGATCGAAGACGAAAATTTGTTGGAAGTACATTTTTACGCGCTCTTGGATTATCAACGAACGAAGAGATAAAGCAAGCATTTGAAGCTGTAGATAATAATCCTGATATGTGTATTATTGACAATACTCTTGCGAAAGATTCAACAACAAATCAAACAGAGGCAATTTTGGAAATTTATCGAAAACTTCGTCCGGGAGAACCAATTGTTCTTGATAATGCTCGTGAATTGTTTCAATCAATGTTTTTTGATAACCGTAGATATTCTCTTGAGAGGGTCGGTCGATATAAAATGAACAAAAAACTCGGTATCAATGTTCCAAATGAAAAATCTCATTGGATTTTAACAAAGGAAGACGTACTCGGAGCAATTACATACCTCATTAATACTATTAATGGAAGAGGTGATGTTGATGATATTGATCATCTTGGGAATCGGCGTGTTCGGAGAGTTGGTGAACTTGTTGCAACAAATGCTTTTCGCGTTGGACTTCTCAGGCTTGAACGGTCTATCCGGGAAAAAATGAGTTTAGCTGGACCACTAGCAGTTGATTTACTTCCGACTCAGCTCGTTAACGCACGGCCAATTATTGCTGCAATTAATGATTTTTTCCGTACGAGCCAATTATCAACTATTCTTGATCAAACTAATCCGCTTGCTGAAGTTGATAATCTGCGCAGATTTACTGTTATGGGTATTGGTGGAATTTCTAGAGAGCGTGCATCTTTTTCTATTCGTGACATTAACGCTTCTCAATATGGAAGAATTTGTCCGGTAAGAAGCCCGGAGGGACCAAATATTGGACTTGTTACCTATATGTCTTTATACGCTAGGGTTAATGAATATGGATTTTTAGAAACACCGTATAGAAAAGTGATAAAAGCTTCATCTGTTGGTAAAACAAAAATGAAAGTAACTGATGAAATGGTATATCTAGATGCAAATGATGAACAATATCACTATATTACGCATGCAGATTTACCTATTGATGTAAATGGCATTATTCAAGCAGATCGTGTTCCAGTGCGTTATAAAGGAGATTTTTCTGAAGCAGACGTGACAGTTGTTGAATATTTAGATATTGTTCCTCGGCAAGTTGTTGGGGCTCCAGCGTCTCTCATTCCATTTTTAGCTCACGATGAAGCGAATCGTGCTTTGATGGGCACTCATATGCAATGTCAAGCAGTACCACTTTTACAACCGCAAGCTCCAATTATTGGAACTGGAATGGAGCGTATTGTTGCTGGATCAATGGGAAGATGTATCTATGCAAAAGATGACGGAATTGTTTCTTATGCTGATGCTTCATCAGTAGCAGTGAAATATAGAAATGGTGATGAAGAGCAATACACACTTGAAAAATTTAAACGATCTGCTCAATCAACATGCTATAACCAACACGTCGAAGTAGCAACAGGGGATAAATTAAAAAAAGATGATGTCATTATTGAGGGACCGGCAACAGACGACGGAGAACTTGCACTCGGATCTAATATGGTTGTTGCATATATGAGTTTCGATGGTCTTGGATATGAGGATGCAATTGTTATTTCTGATAGACTCGTGAAAGATGATGTATTGTCATCCATAAATATTGAAGAATACGAAGCAAGTGTAGTAGATACAAAATTAGGACCTGAGGAAACAACACGTGACATTCCGAACGTTGGGGAAGAGGCTCTTCGAAACCTAGATAAAGACGGTATCGTTGTTGTTGGCGCAGAAGTTGCTCCGAATGATATATTAGTTGGAAAAATTGCTCCAAAGGGAGAAACAGAGTTAACTGCTGAAGAGAGACTACTTCGTGCAATTTTTGGAGAAAAAGCACGAGAAGTGCGTGATACGAGTTTACGAGTTCCTCATGGTGAACGAGGAACCGTTATCGATGTACGAATTCTTGATAAAGAACAAGGAGATGAGCTTGAACCAGGAACAAACAGGAAAATAATTGTCAAAGTAGCTCAGATGAGAAAAGTTGTTGTCGGTGATAAATTAGCTGGACGGCATGGAAACAAAGGTGTTATTTCCAAAATTCTTCCTGTTTCTGATATGCCATATTTAGCTGATGGAACAATTGTTGATGTTATTATTTCTCCTTTGTCTGTTCTATCTCGTATGAATTTAGGACAGCTCCTTGAAACACATTTGGGACTTGCTGCCAAAAAGCTCAATGTTAAAATCGCTGTTCCTGTGTTTGAACAAGTAAAAGAAGAAAAAATTGTTGAAAAAATTAAAGAAGCAAATCTGCCGTTATCAGGAAAAGCGACACTCTATGATGGTCGAACGGGAAAAGCATTTAGTGAATTAATTGTCGTAGGTGTCGGATTTATCATGAAACTCATCCATATGGTTGAAGATAAAACACACGCGCGATCAACTGGTCCATATTCACTTGTGACTCAACAACCACTTGGAGGAAAAGCCCAAATGGGAGGACAGCGGTTAGGAGAAATGGAAGTATGGGCACTTGAGGCTCATCGCGCAGCACATATTTTACAGGAGATGTTAACTATTAAATCTGATGATGTTGTGGGACGTGCGAAAGCATTTGAGTCAATTGTGAAAGGTATTGATATTCCAGCCTCTAATGTTCCTGAGTCGTTTAAAGTGTTGGTTAAAGAATTACAGGCTTTAGGATTATCCGTTAAACCAACGGGCGCGGTAACAGCAAAACAACTCATCGTCACCGAAGAAACAAAAGCGATTGTGGATGCGAAAGAACTTGCTAAAGTTTCCGGAGCAGAAATTATTTCAGAACCAATTAATGTGACAGAAGGAATTGTGAAAACGGAGTAATTATGGATACAAAATCAACATTTGCTAATATTATTGATTTTTCTGGTCTTGAAATTCGGTTGGCCTCAAGTGACGATATTAAATCATGGTCATATGGAGAAATAACAAAACCAGAGACTATTAATTATCGAACACTTAAGCCAGAAAAAGATGGACTTTTTGATGAACGAATTTTTGGACCGACCAAAGATTGGGAATGTTACTGTGGAAAATATAAACGGATTCGATACCGTGGAATTATTTGTGACAAATGCGGTGTAGAAGTTACACAAAGTAAAGTAAGACGAGAGCGCATGGGACATATTACTCTTGCTGCTCCAGTTGCTCATGTATGGTTTTTTAAAGGAGCACCTTCAAAATTATCACTTCTGTTGGACATGAGTCCACGTGCTTTGGAGGGTGTTATTTATTTTGCTCAATATTTAGTGACGAGAATTGATGAAGGTAAGAAAAAAGAAGTATTAAAGAAAATGACTGATAATGGAAAAGTTAGACTGGATGAAATGGAGAAACGGTTTAAAGATGAAAAAGCAAAGAAGCAAAAAGAATTATCTGAAGAAAAAGAGTCGATCAAAGAGAAAATCAAAACAAAAGAAGCGCAAGATCTTGCCATAGCTGAGCTCGAACTTCGGCAGCGTCAGGAATTAACAAGACTGGAAGATCAGATGATGAAAGAACAAGCAAAAGTGAAAGAAGTGGTTGATCAACTATTGTCTATTGTTAAAAATATTAAACCACTTACAACTATTACTGAAGATGAGTATTTAAAACTGTATGAATATGATGCTGTTGCAGGATTTTCCGTTGGTATGGGGGCTGAGGCTGTTCTTGAGGTTGTGAAGCATGTAAACCTGGACAAATTGGCTGCTGAACTTCATGAGGAAATTCAAAATACTTCAGGACAGCGTCATATCAAAGCAACGAAACGACTTCGTGTTGTTGATGGGATGCGAAAAGCAGTCATTAAGCCTGAATGGATGATTATGTCGCTTCTTCCTGTGATTCCTCCAGACCTTCGCCCTATGGTTCAATTAACTGGTGGTCGATTTGCAACTAGTGATTTAAATGATTTGTACAGACGCGTCATCAATAGAAATAATCGCCTGAAACATTTAATGGATCTTGGAGCACCGGAAATTATTCTTAGAAATGAAAAACGAATGCTTCAAGAGGCTGTCGACAGTTTAATAGATGCGACCCAACGTCCATCATCTCGGGCAGTTATTCAACCACTTCGATCACTTTCAGATATGCTTCGGGGTAAACAAGGAAGATTTCGACAGAATTTACTTGGAAAACGAGTTGATTATTCCGGACGATCTGTCATCGTTGTGGGACCTGAACTTAAACTTACTCAATGTGGACTTCCAAAAGAAATGGCCCTTGAAATGTTTAAACCGTTTGTTCTTCGAGAACTTATTGTTAGGGGTATTGCTCCAAATGTAAAAAATGCAAAAAATGTACTCGATCGTCGAACACCAGAAGTATTTGATATCCTAGATGAAATTACAAAAAATCATCCAGTACTTCTTAATCGTGCACCCACACTTCATAAACTTGGTATTCAGGCATTTTTTCCTGTTCTTATTGAAGGATCAGCACTTCAAATTCATCCGTGTGTCTGTGCAGGGTATAATGCTGATTTTGACGGAGATCAAATGGCTGTTCATATTCCACTTTCTAAAGAAAGCCAATATGAAGCAATGCATTTGATGCTCCCCACATTTAGCTTGCTTAAACCTGCTGATGGATCACCAATAACCGTTCCAAATAAAGAAATGGTGATTGGGTGTTATTACTACACAACTATGGACGCGGCGGAAGCGGAAAAGCAAGAAAAAGACATGACACTTTATTGCGATGAAGAAGAAGCAATTATTGCATATCAAACGGAACGCGTGAGTCTTCGAGAACCAATTCGAGTACCCGTTAATGGAAATATTATTGTTACCACAATCGGTCGAATTTTATTTAACGAAAAGTTACCAGAAAAACTTCGTTTCATCAATACACCTGTTAAAGCTGCAACAATTAAAACAATTATTACCCAAGCACTTCGAGAATATCCAAAAGAAGAAGTAGTGGTCTTAATTGACGCAATCAAATCTATTGGGTTTGAAGGAGCAACGTTTTGCGGAGGATTGTCCGCATCAGTATTTGACAATGTCATGGTTGATAATAAAAGTGAAATAATTGACGAAGCAGAAAATAAAGTTAAAGATATTGATGGTAATTATCAACAAGGTCTTATTACGCTTGAAGAAAAGAGACGATTGTCAAATGAAGTGTGGATTGAAGTAACTGAGAGACTAGCAAATCTTACATGGAACAATATGAAGATCGATAATCCGGTAAAAATGATTATCGATTCAGGAGGAGCGCGTGCCTCTAAAGATCAACTCAAACAACTTGCTGCTATTAAAGGGCTTGTTGTTGATCCCTTAGGAAAAATTGTGGAACTGCCAACAAAAAGTAATTATCGAGAAGGATTATCTATTTTTGAATACGTTACTTCAACTCGTGGATCCCGAAAAGGACTGACTGATTCAGCGCTTAAAACCGCTGACGCAGGATATCTGACTAGGCGGCTTGTTGATGTAGCGCACGACGTTCTTATTCGTATGGATGATTGTGGTACGGAAGAAGGATTTGAGTTAATACGAAAAGAAGATAGACAAACACCTTTTGCAAATCGTTGTATTGGTCGGTTTGTCGCTGAGGATATAAAAGCAGAGGGTAGTAAAAAAGTACTTATTGCTAAAGGAGAACTCATTGATGAGTCAAATGTGAAGCTTATTGATGAACATGCAATAGAAAGTGTTATTATTCGTTCTCCAATCACGTGTCGAGCGCAAATTGGGATGTGTGCGAAGTGTTATGGTCGTGATTTCTCAACAACAACACTTGTTGACATGGGTACCCCTGTCGGCGTTATTGCTGCTCAATCAATTGGAGAGCCAGGAACACAATTAACCATGCGGGTTCGTCACGCGGGAGGAATTGTTGGACTTGATGTGACACAAGGTCTTCCCCGTGTAGAAGAATTGTTTGAATGTCGAACACCGAGAGTGTTATCACCAATTTCAGAAATTGCCGGAAAAGTCGAAGTTACAGAAACAGATCAAGGATATAAAATTGTTGTTCGAAATAATTCTCTTAAGCCTATTGAAGAGCGAGAATACACGATTCCTATTACGAGCGAACTAAAGGTTAAATCTGGAGATCTTATTGGCGCTGGCGATCAATTATCTAGTGGATATCTTGATGTGAAAGAAGTGCTTGAAATCCGTGGACTTCGAGGGGCACAAAAATATTTGATTACTGAAGTTCAACGTGTGTATGAATCCCAAGGAATCGGTATTCATGATAAACATTTTGAAGTCATTGTTCGAAAAATGAGTGACAAAGTGCGTATCGATAGTGCTGGAGACACAACAATGCTTCCAGGAGAACTTGTTGATCGAGCAAGTTTCACTTCTGAAAACGCACGAGTACTAGCTGCCGGAGGAGAACCTGCGACAGCAAATATAGTTTTACTTGGTATAACTCGTGCGTCACTCTATACAGAATCATGGTTATCAGCAGCATCGTTTCAAGAAACAACGAATGTCCTTACTGATGCAGCACTCGCCGGAAAAGAGGATAAGTTGCTCGGGCTTAAAGAAAACGTTATAATCGGGCGACTTATTCCTGTAGATGCCCAGCGTGCACAGATAATGAAATAATTATATGCCGACAATCAATCAACTTATTAAATTTGGCCGACATCGAAAGTCAAAAAAAATTAAAGCTACAGCGCTTCGGAAATTTTTTAATACAAAAACTCGCCAAATGAAACAAATGCCGGCTCCATTTAAAAGAGGAGTAGTAACATTGGTCAAAACTATGACTCCTAAAAAGCCAAATTCAGCACTGCGAAAGGTTGCTCGTGTGAGATTATCCAATAAACAGGAAGTGACCGCATATATTGGAGGAATCGGACATGAACTTACGGAACATGCAATTGTGATGATTCGTGGAGGAAGGGTGCCTGATCTTCCAGGAGTAAAATATCATATTGTCAGGGGAAAATATGATTCAACGGGAGTTGTTAATCGGAAGCAAGGAAGAAGCAGATATGGAACAAAAGCAACTGCTGTTGGACCTACCGCTGCAAAAGCAAGCTAATAATCTATGAGATCAAATAAAACATATTCAAAAATACTTCCGGGAGATGCAATCTATGGAAATAGACTGTTAACGCGGTTTATTAATCGCATTATGAAGAGTGGAAAGAAACGGGTTGCAGAGCAACTTGTGTACGGAGCATTAGATATTATTAAAAAAACGGAAGAGGATCCAGTTAAAGTATTTGAGACAGCAATTAATACCGTTGGACCAAAAACAGAAGTGAAAGCACGGCGCGTTGGCGGAGCATCGTATCAGGTGCCTATGGAAGTACGGGGAGACAGAAGGATAGCACTTGCGATACGATGGATTGTGGAGTCAGCGAATAAACGATCAAATAAAGAATATAAAACGTTTTCTGATAAATTAGCAGCAGAGCTCATTGATGGAGCAAAAGGTGTTGGAGAAGCAATTAAGAAACGCGATACCATTCACCGTATGGCAGATGCAAACAAAGCGTTTGCTCACTTCAAGTGGTAAGTTTCATGAAACGCTTAAAAGAGATTTTTCCTTATATTTGCACTTATTTTATTGTTTTTATTCTGTTTACTGTCACTTATCTTGGATTATTCTATA
>CAYRFA010000033.1:0-4999 GCA_964423435.1 uncultured Gammaproteobacteria bacterium
TGGGAATCTGATGAAGCAACTAAATTTAAGAGCGATCAACTGGCGGCAGCTGAGCGAGGAGCACAAATAAATCGAATTTTTGTTGTATCACCGGAGCAAAAACATAAGCTATATAAGAATCATCCCTTAGTACTCTTTCATCATAAACACCCGAGAATTCACGCATTTGTTGTTGATAAAGAGGTGTTAAAAAAACAAAATTCAGAATTGCTTGTTCATTTAGGTCATGGTTGGACTGCATTTAATGATGAAGTGCTAGTTCTTGATGAAGCAAATACAGCTGAATCAAGAGGTGTGCTTGTTACTCGCAGTATTCGATTGGTTTCATTAAGACATGATTTCGAACAACTTTTAAAGATTGCTTCTCCTCTATAGCAGATGTAAGGATTGTTTGTGTTATTTTTTTTGACGAATGACTGATTATCCGTTACCATGTATACAGTATGGAAGAACCAGAAGTTATTCAAAAACCTGAAGAAATCCATCCACTTTCAAAGGAAATAAGTCATTTAATCGATACCTATATCGGGAGTATTGAGGATGCAAAGAAACCTTCGACACCTATTCATATCGATGAAATAGCTTCGAGAATTGCCAAATTTTATGAAATGATTCGAAAGGTCATTGACTGGAAAGAAGATTCAGTTTTGCGAAGAAGTGCAATTGAACGTGCGCTCAAGCGGACGCTATTTACGAAATTAACCGGTTTTACACGAAAAGAAGGTATTGATACCTACCGAGTTGCCTATACCATTACCGCTGATTTGATACGGGGAGGCCATTTACCCAATGATGAAATAGCGCAGGAAAAAGTACTGAAGGTAGAAGTTATTTTGAAAAAATATCTTTTTATTCTTGAACACGCGGTGTTTCCCTCTCAAGAACTTATTCCCATAAAACGACAGGTTAATTTTACAGCGTTTGTTATTGAACTTGCAGCTGTTGATATCGAAGAGATTCTTTCAAACCCTATCAAAGAACGAATTCTCATTGAAGCAATGACCGATATGTTGACCAATCGCATTCGAGTGCTTCCGCAAGGCGCAGTCAGTGATTCAGATAGAAAAACTCATGTATTTATTGGTGTGTGCCGAACACTATTTGATCTCGATGACGGGTATATTTTAGTACAACTTCTTCGCTACTCTCATGCAGATTGGTATGCGCCATCGCAAACGCTTCTTGACACTCTTTCAACAAGTATTCCGAATTTATGGATGACAAAAGATACGCTTCTTGAACATCCGCTTAGTCATCAGCTTTATTCTATTTGTGAGCGTATCGACACAGTGTTTATGCTACTTGGTGATGTTATTGATACGTATAAGGAATCTCCAGAAAAAATAACAAAGGTCATGAGTGATAAGATTCAGTTAACAGAAGTCATAACTGAAGCATATAATAAACGGTATCTTTCACTGAAATCCCGGCTCATTCGACTTGCGATTTTCTCTACACTTTCTGTATTTTTATCGAATTGGGTGACGTTTTTTATAGTCGAGGTTCCTATGGCGTCATGGTTTTATGAAGGGTTTAATTTGTTTACAGCAATTATTGATTTTGTTGTACCTACTGCAGTGATGTTTGCACTTGTTTCTATTATTAAACCTCCTCCTGAATCCAATCGCGATCGCGTTCTTTCTTTAGTCTATCAATCTGTCTATAGTGATGAAAAGGTAAAGCTCTATGATGTTTCAATGAAACCGAGAAGTAATAGAATTTTTGCCTTTATTATGATTGTTATGTATTTGACCATGATGTTTGGCGTTCTTGGTGTTGTTGGATACGTGTTTTATATTGCGAAACTTCCCATCACATCAGTAATTTTTGATACTTTCACCATCGCACTTACTTTCTTTGCAGCAGTTGGAATACGGAATAAATCAAAAGAATTATCTGTTGATGATCGTACCGGTGTGTGGGAGTTTTTGCTGGATATGATCTCAGTTCCGATTGCGAAAGTTGGGGAATTTTTAGCAAGAAAATGGAAAGAATATAATATTGTTGCGATTCTTTTTACCTTTTTGATTGAAACTCCGATGATTGTCATTTTGGATTTTATCGGCAACTGGAGTCAGTACCTCAAGGAACGCCGTTCCGAACTTCACTAGATTCGTAGTATAATATATCAATGCTCCTGTAGTTCAACGGATAGAACAAGCCCCTTCTAAGGGTTAAATGGAGGTTCGATTCCCCCCGGGAGCGCAACTACTTATTAAAGGTAACTATATCACCTATCTGAATATTGTATGTGTCTATTTCGCCTGCATTAATCTCAAGAATTTTATTTGCTGGAACTATTGGTTTGACTACGTGCATGTTTGTTGAATTAGCTGGAGGTATATTTTTTGTTATATCAACAATGATGTTTCCATCAATCCAAATAAAGTCCAATGGGAAATTCATATCTTTCATCCAGAATGGGTATTGGTCTTTGTTTTCATAGATAAAGAGCATACCGTGTTTGGAAGGTAGGTTTTTTCGAAAGCTCAAGCCCTTTGTTTTTTCTTTTGGTGTTATTGCGAGATCAACGGTAAATTCGGTTTGTTTAATGACTACGGTTGCAGAAAGCGGATGTTTAGAATAAAACCAAAAAGAAAAAAGAAAAACACATACACTTATTAAAATAATAGTTTTCGTGTTCATGGTTACTTCGTGCGATGTGTTAGATATTCAATAAAATCATTTATCAATGTTTTTATTGTACTAGGAAGTGGAATATGAAATATTGCCTCTTTTGCCTCTCGCGTATGGAATTCTATTTGTTTTGTAATTTGGGTATCAATTCCACTATCCATACAAAAGACCTTAATATCGTCAATATTTTTTGATTGGACAAGTTCTTTTCCTTCCGGTGTTTGAGATATTAAGTAATAATAGAGAGTTTTTTTCTTTTCAAGAATATCTGAACCTACCGGTTTACCGGAAACAAGCGAATCACCAAAAAGATTTAAGCGGTCATCAATCAGTT
Source organism: uncultured Gammaproteobacteria bacterium (assembly GCA_964423435.1). GTDB lineage: Bacteria > Patescibacteriota > Microgenomatia > UBA10105 > UBA927 > CAIJMI01. The sequence continues at coordinate 2,972 of CAYRFA010000033.1, forward strand.
GGAATGCAATACCAAGATTTTTTCCAAACAGGTTGATATGACGGATTGTTTCTTCTGAAGCTCCACTTAGTAGTGCGCCGAGAGTCATTGGAAGAGTGATTGAGTAATCTCCTGTTTTGTAATGATAGAGAGCTAATATTTCTTCTTTTGTCGGTAATTTTTCTGAGGAACCGAAATGGATATCCTGCATTTGAGCTTGAGCGACACGTGATAGGCTTTCAGATGTGATTTTAGAAATCTCTGGGTGCTTTATAGAAGCCAAAAGCTCATATGCATAAAAATAGGCCAAATCACCGATGCAGAGAGCAAAACTAACTGCGGTGTCTTTTGGAGAGTTGCTTCCCTGTTTTTGGAACATCTGTTTGTACTGATTGTGCATGCTTGGTTTACCGCGTCTGAGTTCATCATGATCCATGATATCATCGTGAATTAAAAGTCCTGCCTGGAAGAGCTCCATGGCTGAAGCAATTTTAATAAGATCAGAATGTTCTTTTTTTTCGGATAGGTCATACCCTAAAAATACAAGAGTCCCTCTTATCATCTTCCCGTTTTGCATAAATTGTTCGAGTCGTTCAATAGCATCGCTTCCCCATCGGTTGATAACAATTGGTTTTTGTAACTTTAAAAACTCATGAAGATACGTGAGTATGAGTTCTTTTTTTTCTTGAAGGTAGGTTTGAAACATATCTTATGATGTATTGCGTGAATATTCAGCAACTTTTTCAGAATATAATTTATTACAATCAATAAGCGGCATATCAACATCAGTTTGTTTGAGAATTAATGGTAATTCTGTACAAGCGAGCATAATTGCATCAGCTCCGTTTGTTTGTAAATTTTTTATGACTTTGTTTAATGCTATCACATCTTTTTTTCTTGTTTGTCCTCCAATTATATTTAATATTGTTTTTCCTACTATATTCTGATCGGCCTTATTTGGAACAACGTATTGGATACCCAGTTCTTTTAAAGATTTGTCACAAATCTTTTTTTTAATAGTTGTATATGTTCCAAGAACACCAACAGTTTTATAGTTTTTGTGTTTGATATATTTAGCCAATATTGGAGACATACTAATAATAGGGATTTTTGTTTGATCTTGTAATTTATTAATAAAATACTGAAGTGAAAGACATGTGATAATAATGAAGTCTGAACCTTCTCGTTCTAAACCTTTAATAGCGTTGAATAATGTTGAAAATGTTTTTTCTTCATTTGCTATGCTTTTTACAAGTGTTGGCGTAGGAATACTAAATATAACCATCGGAGGATAATCACTGATGTATCGCGCACCAAATTTATCTTGGTAGTATGTAATGATACGATTGTAAATATCTATTGTTGAGGCTGGACCTTGTCCACCAATAATCCCGATCGTTTTATGCATAACCATTCGGTTAATTATATCAAAGAGGGCCAAACAACCAAAATTTTATCTATTTCGATTCCTGTAAATTCAATTTGACAGATGAATAAGTTCTTCATATACTAAATATCCTGTATGAAAATATATGCGAGTACAGCTGAGATTGCGGATGACATTGATTGTTTAATCTATTCTTCTATTTTTTCTTCGGATGAGGAGGTCAAAAAGATCTGTTGTTTGAAAATAAATCAATTAGCCAAAGAAAAAGGAATATATTCAGCCTCAATTCACAATCTTTACATGGCAATTGGAAACGGTAAAGTCAGCGGTTTTACTGTACCAGCAATTAACATTCGCACGCTTACCTATGATACCGCTCGCATCATTTTCAAAATCGCCCTTGAAAAACATGTAGGCGTTTTTATTTTTGAACTCGCACGTTCTGAAATTGACTACACAGCCCAAAGACCGGAGGAATATACCTGTGTTATTCTGGCTGCTGCTCTCAAGGAAGGCTATTCTGGGCCTGTCTTTATCCAGGGAGATCATTTTCAGTTCAGCCAATCGAAATATGCAGCAGATCCACAAGTAGAGATTGATAAAATTAAGAAATTAATTAAGGAATCAGTTGACGGTCAATTTTATAATATTGATATTGACGC
>CAYRFA010000033.1:5099-8058 GCA_964423435.1 uncultured Gammaproteobacteria bacterium
ATTATGGGAATTAAGTGAAATTGAAAAAGAGCCAATTCGTACGCAACTATACAGTCAATTAGTTTTTCTTATGGAGAAACTGCATGTCATTAACACTGTAGAGGTTATAAAAAATATATTTAATTTACATGAATAGCATTACCACTCTTACTGAATTTATTCTCAAAGAAGAACAACAACATAAAAATGCTACGGGAAGCTTTACTCTCCTTCTCACTCATATTGAAAATGCCGCAAAAATTATTGCCAGTCACATCAAAAGATCTGGACTTGTTGATATATTAGGAGATACGGGGAATAAAAATGCTTATAACGAGGATGTTCAGAAACTGGATGAATTTAGCAATCGCTTGCTCATTGATACGTTGTCTGAAACAGGTCACGTTGCAACTCTTGCATCAGAGGAGCTGGCAGAACCAATTATTATTGATAAAAAAGGAAAATATAATATATTTTTTGATCCCCTTGATGGATCATCAAATATTGATGTCAATATAAACATCGGTACTATTTTTTCCATTTATCACAATCATTCAACGCTCTTTCAGGAAGGCAGACATCAAGTTGCCTCCGGATACATTATTTATGGATCAAGTGTTATGTTTGTGTATACGTATGGAAATACGGTTAATGGATTTACCCTTGATCCTGCTATTGGCAGTTTTCTTCTTTCGCATCCAAATATCACAATACCTGAATCGAAAGATATCTATTCCATTAACGAAGGAAATTATGAATTATTTGATACCTCAACTCAGGCATATCTGACTTCGCTTAAGCGTGAAGAAAAACCATATAAAGCCAGGTATGTGGGTTCAATGGTAGCTGACGTTCACAGAACCCTACTAAAGGGTGGAATTTTTATGTACCCATCAGATAAGACAAATGTAAACGGAAAATTGCGATTGCTGTTTGAAGTAAATCCCCTTTCCTTTATTATTCAACAGGCCGGTGGGCTTGCAGTCAGTAATTCTAAAAACCCTCTTCATATGGTTCCTGAAAAATTAGAGCAGCGCGTGCCAATCGTCATGGGAAGTAAAAAAGAAGTCGAAAAGTACTTAACCTTTTTTGCTAAATAGTCGGGGTGGGGAGACTTGAACTCCCAACCTCATCGTCCCAAACGATGCGCGCTAGCCAATTGCGCCACACCCCGAATATAAAATTATAAATTTTTCTTTTCTAAATATTCAACAATTGTCTGGCGAAGCCAGATCTTGCTCCGCAAGACGCCACACCCCGTGTTTTCCTATTATAACGTGTAAGGAATAAATGTACCACGGTTAGGTGGACCGTAGCAAATATACATTTTTTGTTCTGCTGGTTCTATGATGACAGATCCAATAGTCGCATCGTCTCTGCAAATTGGGTAGAGTCTGTTTTTGGTGTCAGACAAAAGGAGCTGCATATCTTCTATTGTCATATCATTACGGACGAGTTCATTTGCTCGCGTAAGACGTTCATAGGAATTTTTGTGATGCGTTGCCTCGTCCTGCTCATATTGTTGCATTCTTGTTGAGCAAAAATGATTGGTATGTGCGTACGGAGTTCCAATTCGTTTTTCTACATCAATATCTTCTCCTGATGTTTCGATATTATAGATTGTATTTTTCTGAACAAGGACATGATTATATCCTGAGGCCCGTTTTGAATTTCGAATGAGTGTTTCTGCTTCTTCGAGATTTTTTGCATCAAGTACTGATCGCGCTATGAAATATTTACCAATGCCCATATGGGAATCTTGATGAAGTTCGTTAATGCATTGGATTAAACCATGTGAAGTGAGCGTTGCAGAACAGCCTATCAGGAATGTCGCATAATTTAAACCAATATACGTGACAGAATCAATTGTTGCTTTTAAAACGTAGAGCTCATCTAAACTTTCAATTGCCCAATCTTCATTGTGGCCAATCAGAGCGCCGGATTTTCCAAAACTGACACAAATTGTGCAATGATCTTCTGTTTGTGCGTGTTCTCTGTCCCAAACGCTAGTTCTATCATACACTTCGGGCGTATTATGAAAAAAAAGGTCGATAAAAGGAACGTTTGCACCCTCAGCCATTGATGTAAGCTCTTCAAGATATTGTGGAAAAACCTTTTTTGTTTCCTTTATATACGGATGGAGATTATTGATTTTATCGCTATAGGAACGAATATAATGCTTTCGATCGTTAATCACTTCCTGAATTTTTCCTCTAAACATTTCCCCTATTGCACGACCAAGTTCTGTATGAGTACCGGTGATTTCTAGATAAGGAAACGTTTTTATCATAGGCAGTACATTGAAAGTGCCGCGAGTGGGAATCGAACCCACACTGTCGTATTAGGACAACAGGATTTTAAGTCCTGCGTGTATACCAATTTCACCACCGCGGCATACGATCATTTTATCCTATGCGGAGAATTTTGGGAATGGTTGAGTGTGTTTTTTTAAGTTTTGCAATAAAAAAACCTTCCATGAACTCTGATGGATACATTGTTTTCTGATTGACAAATTCTAATTTTCCTTGTTCTTTCTTCAGTATCCATTCAATTATCTTCTCGTTTTCTTCTGGTTCAAGCGTGCATGTGGAATACACAATGGTACCACCTGGTTTTGTTGAACTTACTGCTGAGCGAAGAAGCCATTTTTGACGTTGAACTAATTCCTTGATGGCTTTTACAGACCAATGTTCGTATGTTTTAGGGTTTGATGTTGCAAAAGTCCCTTCCATACTACACGGTGCGTCTACAAGAGTTCTATCAAAATACTCAGGATATTGTTGCCAGAGTGTTTGGCCAGCTGAAATGATGACAGATGTGTTTGTTACACCTTGAGTTTTCAGATTTGCCTGAAGTTTATATCCTCTGATTCTACTGTTGTCATTTGCAACAATTTGTCCTGTATTATTCATGATTGCCGCAATTTGTGTTGTTTTACTTCCAGGAGCAGCTGCAATGTCAAGTATTTTTTCATTTGGCT
>CAYRFA010000034.1:0-8048 GCA_964423435.1 uncultured Gammaproteobacteria bacterium
ATGGAAGTGCCGTAGTTTCTGTCATTTATAATTATTTGTTTTGTCTTCGGATTAGTAAAAGATTCTTGAAATGTATTCATATCTAGTCCTAATTGTGTAGCAAGTTCAGGGTAGAGTGCTTCACTCAAGCGTTCTTGATTGGTAAAGAGTAATTGTTCCATTTCCCAGAATTTACCTTGAATTCCCGCAGCTTCCGCCGCAATTGCTGAAGAAACTCCTTCTTTGTGTTTATCAAGCGGAAAATATCGGTACGAAATGAGAAGCTGATCTGGATATTTTTTGTAAAGATCAGCTACTACTCCTGAAAATGTTTTACATGCTGGACACTGAAAATCTGAAAATTCAACAAGCCACACAGATGCGTCTTTTGCACCTTTTGTATATGTTGTCGGAAGAATAAGATTCTCTTTTGCAATGGGTTTAGAGGGTTTTGTCATGATAACCATGGCTATTGCGAGAATAATCGCTGTAAACGCAAAAATTCCAATAAACAACTTGGTTTCGGATGTCAATTTCATGATTTTTTTCCAATCTTGATACTTATGAGTGTGAGCGCAAATATTACATACATGTTTACTGCTGATATTGCACACCACATACAAATTCCTTTAATGAGGAATATTTCCGTATACGTAAACCAGGTAACAAAACAGATTCCAAAGGTTGCCATGCCAAGAATTCCAGATAGTAAGTTCTTTTCAAATTTTTCATTCACAGTCCGAAGAAACGTTAAAATGACTAAAAACGCATAACCAACTACACCAATTGCTGGAACTGGAATACCGAAAGGGTAGGAGAGAGCACTTTTTCTCACTGCTTCACATCCACCACCAGATAGACATATAATTCCAGTTTGTCTCAAAAAACTTTGAAGCACATAGATTCCCATCAGAAGTCCTGCTATAGAAAGGATAAATATAATGCGATTAATCGTTTTTTGTTGTGTGTTCATGGTATATTATTATGTCACAAATTTTTAAGGAATAATATTCGTTTTAATCATAAACTCAGCATTGGATTTCAATTGTGCGAATGTTTCAGAATCAACGATATGGTAGGAATCGATGATGGATCCCGTCGGGGCAAGTATTCCGATGATTTTCATTTCCTCAACACCAAAGAAATTCTTGATAGTGTCACCAGTTTTAGTAAACAATTTTTCTTCCCTCATCATAGCTGCTTCTTTTGATCCAATGATCATTTCGTTCTTTCCGAATATTATTGATCCCTCGGCGATTTTCCACTCTGCTGGCAGATTTTTTGTTTCCAAAAATAATTTCATCGTATCGCCTGTAAAATATATTTTTGTTTTGTTTTGAGAAATAAATGTAACATAATTAAGGGAATCAGTATTGATGACAGATTTTTTGGTCATGCTACTATTTTCACCAGAAGCCATAGCAGTGCTTAATCGTCCGAATTGAATAAACACAAAAGTAAATATCGCAGTCATCAAAATAGGAGCAATCAAAGATATCCAATTTCGTTTACCGGGACGGAAATACCGTAAGAGAAGCGAATTTAATACAACAGATACTGAAGAGAGTGCCATAGCAAGGCCCGCGAGTTCCGGTCGCAAGACGAGTCCTATTCCCATAAAAACACGTGCTGCAATAGGTATGCCGATGACATTATAAAACAAGGCAAAAAACATGTTCTGTTTTATTTTTGCCATTGTTTCTTTCGATAAATCAAATGCTGTGACCACATCCCGTAAATCATTTTTGATGATAACGATACCGCCCGCTTCCATAGCCACATCTGTTCCTGATCCCATCGCAATACCAACGTCAGCTTGAGCAAGGGCGGGAGCATCATTAATGCCATCACCAACCATGGCAACTTTGAGTCCCAAACTTTGAATTTTTTTCACTTCACTTGCTTTGTCCTGTGGTAATACATCTGCGAGGATATTTGTTATTCCGACCTGTAAACCAATGGCCCTGGCGGTCCGTTCATTATCACCGGTTATCATATAGACGGCAATGCCTCTTTTTTGCAGTGCTGCAACAGCTTCTTTCGATGAATCCTTGACTGTGTCGGCAACCGCGACAATGCCAAGAATTTTCTTTTTGTTCGCGAGTATCATTACAGTTTTCCCTTGTTCTTCAAGATGTGATAATTTACGGTCGTATTGCGCTACATCAAGGGTGACAACATCAGCCATCAGTTTCCTATTTCCGAAATAGTAGGGGATTTTATTAATAATTCCGGTTACGCCTTTCCCGGGAATAGCTTTGAAGTGTACTATTTCTTTAAGTGGAATGTTTTCTTCTTTGGAATAGGTATAGATTGCTTCAGCGAGTGGATGTTCTGATGATTTTTCTAAACTTGCAGCAATTGCAATAATGTCATTTTCATCAAGTTCGCCAAGTGAAACCGTATCAGTCACAACCGGTTTCCCCTGGGTGAGCGTGCCGGTTTTATCAAATACCACTGCTTTTATTTTACATGCTGCCTCAAGTGGTTCACCGCCTTTAATAAGAATCCCTTGCTCGGCACCGCGACCAGTGCCAACCATAATTGCTGTAGGTGTTGCCAGTCCTAACGCGCACGGACACGCAATAACAATAACGGCAGTAAATGTCATGAGAGCAAACGCAAGAGGTGCGCCAAGAACAAAATACCAAATGATAAACGTAAGAATGGCAATGCTCATGACCGTTGGAACAAAATACGCAGATATTCTATCTGCAAATGCCTGAATTGGCGCTTTGGATCCCTGCGCTTCTTCAGTCAGCCTGATAATTTGAGCAAGCGTTGTTTCACTTCCGACCCGGGTAGCTATAAATTCAAAACTACCGACTTTGTTCATAGTGGCTCCAACCACAATATCTCCGACATTTTTTTCAACAGGCAGACTTTCTCCGGTCAACATGGATTCATCAATAGAGGATGAGCCTTTCGTAATTTTTCCGTCAACCGGAATTTTTTCTCCTGGACGGACGATAATAATATCTCCAGCAATAACTTGATCAATGAGAATATCCTGTGTTTGACCGTTCCTAATCACCCGGGCGGTTTTTGGTTGTAATCCCATTAATTTTTTAATGGCGTCTGATGTTTCACCTTTTGCTCGTTTCTCCAGCCATTTTCCCAAAAGAACGAAGGTGATTAATAATGCAGCTGTTTCAAAATAAAGTTCCGGAATTTTTGAACCGTTCATTCCGATGATTGATTTGTTGATCAAGTAATAATTAATAAAATTAACAAGGCTGTAAAAGTAAGCCGTTGATGTGCCGATGGCAATCAAACTATCCATATTAAATGTACGCATCCGGAGAGATGACCACATGCCTTTATAAAATCCCATTCCCATCCAAAATTGGACAGGAGTAGCAAGAAGAAGTGATATGAAGCCTACATAGGGAAGTAGTGCAATCCTTCCCGGAAACCATGGGAAAAAGTCAAAAAACATGAAATAGAGCATTGGCATGCTAAAGAGGAGACTTCGGAAAAAAACATGGAACATGTGATGTATTTCTTCTGTCCGTTTTACACTTTCATCTGTCGACATCCCTTCTGGGATTATTGTTGCTGTATATCCGGCTTTTTGTACTGCTGTTACTAAATCTGATGTTGAAACGACATATTCATCATAGACAATACTTGCTTTTTCAGCAGCGAAATTGACATTTACCTGTGTCACCCCGGGAACTTTTTTTAGTGTTCGTTCAATAATTCCTGCACATGATGAGCAATGCATGCCGGACACATCCAACTTTGTCCGTTTTGATGATTGGTTTTCAGTAGCCTCACCGTCTTTGTCTTTTTTAGAAGAATCAATGAGTTTGATTAAATCTGCTGTTTGGAACGCATCGGTTGTTGTTTCAATGGTGATTTTTACTGGATCTGATTTTTTCATGTTATTTCTTCTCCATTATTTTCATCACTTCTTCAATAACCTCTTCTTGCTTTCCTTTTTTGATTGCATCAGCAACACAGGTTTCAAGATGATTTTTTAAGATTATTTGATCTATTTCTCTTAGTGCAGCTTGTACAGCAAGAGACTGATGAATGATATGAATACAATATTGTCCTTCTTCAACCATCCCAATGATACGCTCTAATTGACCGTTTGCAATTTTTAAACGGTGAAGAATTTTATGCTGTACTGACTGGTCGCGTGGAACCCCTTTTGCCATACATTTGTACCCCTTCTGGGGTATTGACTTTTATCCCCCCTATGGGGATATAATAAAGAACATTGAATAAAATGTCAATAGATGCTGAAATGAATTCAGCATGACAAACTATGAATCTTTGGCTTATTTTTCTCACAGGACTTTTTACCGGCGGAATTAGCTGTATGGTAGTGCAGGGTGGGTTACTTGCTTCAATTATCGCTACACAAACAACTCAAACAAATACTCGCAAAAAAACATTCTTTCTTGTTGTTTTTTTTCTTCTTGGAAAAACGCTTGCATATACGCTTTTAGGAATGCTTCTCGGATTTATTGGTTCTTATATGCAATTAACAATTGCAACCCGTGCAGCTCTCATGATTATTGTGTCTCTCTTTATGTTGGCAACAGCCATGAATTTGTTAAACGTGCATCCGATTTTCCGGTTTGTCCTTATTCAACCTCCGAGATTTTTAATGAGGCTTGCACGTACGCAGTCAAAGCAGCTTGATTGGTTTGCGCCCTTTGTCGTTGGGGCATTGACCATCTTTCTTCCCTGTGGAACAACACAGGCTATAATGGCACAAGCTCTTGAATTTGGAAATCCGTTAATGTCAGCGAGCATTCTTTTTGCTTTTACATTAGGAACTATTCCGTTATTTCTTCTGTTTGGTGTATTTATGCAGGCGGCATCGCAGATGTTTACTAAATATTTTGCTCCCGTTGCTGCATCACTTGTTATTATTCTCGCTGTTTGGAATTTGTATTCGGCAGCAACAATTGTTGGATTTGATACAAGTATTCGTGCGGTAGTTCGACCGGTGTATTGTGAACTTGTTTTTTGTGATGATTTAACTGGAAGTAGAGGAGAGGAAGTGAAGCAGACACCATCTACAACGCCACATATTACCATTCATGCAACAAGATATGAAATTGATAACCCATACATCAAGGCAGGCTCAACAGTGACTGTGACCATCACAAATACGAGCGGAGCAGGATGTATTCAAGCATTTACTATTCCACAACTGCAAATCCAAAAACTCATACCAGTTGGAAAAGAGGAAGTAATAACATTTACGGCTCCTAATAAAAAAGGGGATTTGCCATTCATGTGCAGCATGGGGATGTATCGGGGAAAGTTTATTGTGAAGTAGTATGACGACAAAAACATTGAAATTATCTGGTATGCATTGCGTCAGCTGCAGCATGCTTATCGAGGGGGAACTTGAGGATATTGGGGTACAGGCAAAGGCAAATTATGCCAAACAACTTGTGGAAGTTGCGTTTGATGAAAAAAAGATAGCAGAAGAAGCAATTGTCGCTGTCATTGAAAAATTAGGCTATACTGTCAATTGAAAAGTCTTCCCGCAAGGACCCTTTTTCCTCCAGCCGTTTTTTGAGTCCATCAAGAAGGGTATCGAGCTTAACGAGCGCATCTTCTTCCGAGGAAAAAATAATAGATCCTTTGACATTTGGGCTTCCCTTTGCCATACGGCTGATAAATTTTCCTTTTTCATACATCATATAAATGGGAATTCCATGTTCTTGTGCATACTCCATTTCCTGACCGGTTCCCGTCGTTGGTTCTCCAAGATACACAATCATGACGTCGCTTGCAGCAAGGGCTTCCAGATCTGATTTATAGACCTCAGAAGCTGGAACATTGGGATCTTCCTGTGGATCAGTGCCATGGAGAAACGCCCAAAAGCATTGAACGTCATTTTTTTTGGCAACTTCTGCCATCCGGACGTAGAATTTTTTTGTTCCCTCTTTGTCTTTTAAATCAGTTAATGGGCCACCAAAAAATATTTTCATAGCTTATTATTTACGGTTTAACAAAATGTACTAAATACTCTTTGAGCTGTGTACACGCATCATCTTGGGAACTAAACACAATTTCTTTTTTGATTGACGGACAGCCCCGTGCCATACGAGAAGTCCAATTACCTTTTTCGTAAAGAACAACAACAGGAATATTATGGGTGTTGGCATATTCAATTTCAACTCCAACACCTGTTGATGGTTCTCCAATGTATGCAATCATGAGGTTGCTCGTTTTGAGGTTTCCTGTGTCTGTTTCATAGACATATTGTGGAGTATGATCTCGTTCAACATTTGGATCTGTCCCATTTAAGAATGCCCAAAAATAGTCATGCCCGCATTCCTTGACAACTCCTGCGAGTTGTAGGTAAAACGCTTCTGTCTTTTTGTAATCTTTGAGATTCGTTAGTGGTCCGGCAAAGAATATTTTCATAAGATACTTATTGTACAATAAAAAAACAAATGGTACACTGGGAACCTATGGCAGATATTCAAATCACCGATCAAACGTTTGAAACAACGGTTCTTAAAAGTGACAAACCAGTTCTTGTTGACTTCTGGGCTGTCTGGTGCGGACCGTGCCAGATGCAAGGACCGATTATTGAAGAAGTGGCATCAGCGATGGAGGGAAAAGCAGTAGTTGGAAAGGTCAATGTAGATGAAAACCCTGGGGTTGCAGGAAAATACGGCGTCATGTCTATTCCCACGCTCATTATCTTTAAAGGCGGTCAACCAGTGAAGCAAATGGTTGGGGTACAAAGCAAAGAAGTCCTCATAAATGCACTGAGTGCAGTGATATAATAAGTTCATGTACGACGTGATTATCATTGGTTCTGGTCCGGCTGGATACACAGCGGCAATTTATACCTCTCGGGCGTATCTGAAAACCCTTCTTATCGCAGGCCCTCAATGTGGGGGACAGCTAACGACAACCACCATGATTGATAATTTCCCTGGGTTTTCCAAAGGAATCATGGGACCAAGTCTTATGGAGGAGATGAAACAACAATCGATTCGATTTGGAACAGAAATAGTCATGGATGAGGTAAAAACGGTTTCAAAGACATCTCCATTTATTATTATTGGTGCAAAGGAGTATCAAGGAAAAACCGTTATCATCGCAACAGGCGCACAGGCAAAAACACTTGGTATTCCAACTGAGGAACAATTTCGAGGGAAAGGAATTAGTTACTGTGCCACCTGCGATGGTTTTTTCTTTAAAGGAAAAACAATAGCTGTCTTTGGTGGGGGAGATACGGCCATGGAAGAGGCAACATTTCTTACTAAATTTGCCGAAAGAGTCACGATTATCCATCGGCGAGAAGAATTTAGAGCTTCAAAAATCATGATTGAGAAAGCAAAGAACGATTCAAAAATATCATTTCTTCTGGGTAAAACAGTTGATGCGTTTTATGGCGATACTATTCTTCGTGGGGTTAAATTTACTGATGGAACAGATCTACCGCTCGAAGGAGCATTTATTGCCATCGGTCATACGCCGGCAACAGAGTTTTTGAAAGAGATAGTTGTTTTAGACGAGAAAGGATATGTGAAAGTCACAAATACTGCTACCTCAGTAGAGGGAATATTTGCAGCTGGTGATTGCGTGGATAGCAGGTATAGACAGGGAATTGTTGCAGCTGGACAGGGCGCCATGGCAGCTATTAATGCCGAAAAATGGCTGGAAAAAAAGTAATTATTTTATAGATCGCTGACAAAACGAAAACCATCTGGTTTTTGCAGCTGATCGATATATTCTTTTAATATCATTGGCTTTAACTTTTTATATTCTTCTTCAGTAAACTGCATGTTTGCAATACAATACTGTTTTGATTCAATATTGAAGCAAAACATACAATCCCTGAGATCAAAGACGTTGTTGCAGAAATAACAGTTTGACGATTTTGCAGACCAGCCGATATCAAAAGAATTGGATGTTGATGCACTGTCAACCAGTGCAATACCAAATTCACACGCTTTGTTACCGCTTGAAGCAAGTAAAAATTCAGATTGTTGGATGTTATATCCAAAAAGAATTTTTGATGAATTGTAGATATGTTCAGAATTGTAGATGTAACTTGATGAATGAATATCATCTGA
>CAYRFA010000035.1:0-7682 GCA_964423435.1 uncultured Gammaproteobacteria bacterium
TTCTTTCTAATTTCGGATCATTGGACTGGAGTGCGGTAACAAATTCATTCCACTGGACAAATCCATCATCACGGGTCAGTCGTCTGGCGACAGTTGCGTTTTCATTGTTCTGTTCCGTTCCTTTGTTTTTTCCCGAGAGATAATCAGGAAGCGTTTCAAGAAGAAGTTTCGCTCCTAATGTAAAAAGTTTTGTCCGTAACTCATGTGGTGTTATTTTTTCTGTCACAGGAATTTTTTTCTGGGCTACTATTTTCCCATCATCAAAATTTTTTGTCACAGTTGTTATGGTGACTCCTGTCTGCGCGTCACCCGCAAGAATGGTCCACGGTACCGGATCGCCGCCGCGCCACCGAGGAAGCAGTGATGGATGGACATTGATAGCTCCATGCAGAGGTTTGCTAGTGAGTTCTGCTGGAATTTTTTGTCCAAAACACGCAGTGACGATGATGTCGGGCTTAAATGTTTCGATGGAATTAATGACATCTTCGTTACTTTCAAATAACCATGGTTTTTCAGCATGTTGTTTAAAGGTGAGAATTGGCATGTTATTTTTTTTAGCCCACATTTCAACTGGTGTTGGTGTGATAATTTTTTTTCGTCCAACAGGTTTTGCTGGTTGTGTTATGACACATGAGACAGGATATTTTTTGTTAAGTGCGTCAAGCACGATGACGGAATCAGTGGATGAGCCAAAAAAGATGATGTTCATAGGACTACTTCTTCAAGTATTTCTTTGCCTTGTTCATCAGCTGTTGACTGGTAGAATTTATTTTTTTGTTCCAGTACCCGTTGAGTGAAAAGCACCCCTTGGAGGTGATCCATTTCATGTTGGACAATGGTTGCTAAAAATCCTGTGATTTCTTCTTCATGGTTTTTTCCCGTTTCATCCTGATATTGAAGTGTCAGTTTTGGAGATCTATTGACTGTGCCCCAGACACCCGGTATGGACAGGCAGCCTTCCAGTTGATTTTTTTTATCGGCGTTTGCAACAGAAGCATCAGATTTTACAATTGTTGGATTGATAAAAACGCGGATTGCATCGTTTTCTTTTGGTCTTGTAAGAAAGATTGCAAGGGGGATTCCTATTTGTGTTGCTGCAAGCCCAACTCCCTTTGGATTTTGCGCATGAAGAAGAGTTTCTTTCATGTCAGCAATGATCCGCGCTAGTTTTTTGTCAAACACGATAACGGGTTTGGTGGGAGTGGTGAGCACTGGTTCTGGGATACGGACAATGGGTTTCATGCCTTTTATTCTACCAGTTTCTTAAATTCGCTGTCTTGGGAGTCGATGGTCGTCAGATACGTTTGGATAATGTCTTTTGCCAACGTCGACTGTTTTATTTCCTTGTAGAAAATATAGAGCGCGTAATACGCATCTTTATAGTTTGGTTTTAAGCGTTTTGCTTCCAGAAGATTTGTTACTGCTTTGTCTGTTTCACCCAGTTTTCCATACAAAATGGCGAGGTTGTAGGAAATTTTTGGATCATTGGGAGAAAGTGCTTGCGCTTTTAGTAAGGCATCAATTGCTTGTGGTAAATACGATGAATCAATGGTTGTAAGCGCATAAAATATTTTTGTTCTGGATTTCCAGAAGTTGACGTTATTTGGAGATAGTCGTAAGGCGTTATCATTTTCTGTAAGACTGTATACAGCAAGCGTTCCTGCAAGGGTTGCATCCTGGGCTTCAAAGGCTCCCAAGGCAAGAGAGGAAAGAACAACCGCATACTCATCATGGTACAAAGGGATAAAACGGTTAAGCCCGACGCTATCTCGAAGGGGGAGATATGCTTTTGCATACTGGCCTGCACGGGAGAGTCTGTAGCCTGTTGCAAATGTCTTATCCGCGTACCAGATAAGGGTTAAAAATATCAAAACTACTGTTAACAGAATGAGAGTCAGAAACAGAAGAAAGCGCTGACTTTTTTCGTTTAACTTTAAATTTTTATATGTAAGTTTTGAACTTTTTTGCTGATATACATATGCCGTAGCAAAGAGAAGGAAAAACAACAATTGCGTGACGACAACAGAGAATCCAAAGAAGTTGGTTATAAGAAGGGAGAGCCACCCGGAAAATAATCCAATGACGACAAGTGTATTTGCATTTTTTACAAACCAAAAAATAATTGCGCAAATCAGAAATACGTAGGTTCCGAAACCAAATATTCCCGTGGTTGCTAAAAAGTTGAGATATTCATTGTGTGCTTTGTTATAGAGAAAATCCCACTCGCTGGTTTGGTTATGACCAATGGGTTTGTACTGATAAAAAGCAAACGCGAATGTTTCTGTGCCAGTACCAATGAGCATGTTTTTGGGTTTAGATTTCCACGCATTGATTGCTCCCTGCCAGACATATTTTCTGATGATGCCCGATTCCGTGCCTCCGGATTCGAGGACTGGACCAGAAACAACCGGTGTTATTTGAGGAGTTGGTTGATTTTGTCTGATAAATTTATCGATTTTTGGAATACCGGTACCGAAGAAAAATAAACACAGGATAAATGCTAAATGGCAAATTATTAGTGGGAAACGGAGCGTTTTCCAAGATATTTTTTTCAAAAAAAGTGTTCCCCAGAAAAGAATGTCTACAATTGCAAACGCAGCGAGTCCTGAACGGGAACGAGTAAAAAGTAATACTAAGAAAAAGAGAATTGCTACGAAGCTCACTGATATGTTGCTGATAGCCAAAACCATAGCAATTGGTATAAGTGCGACGAGGTATGCAGCAAGCCAATTGGGTTGGCCGAGGGTAGAAAATACACGCGCCTGTACGTCTTGCACCCAAATGTGCTTGTCAATTCCGAAATGTTGTAATACTCCGTAAACACTGACAACAGTTGCTGATCCGAGAACAGAAAATAATAATTTCTTGCCAAATTCTTTTGGAATATTACTCACATATGCATAAAAAAGTAAGGTATAACAGATAATGGAAACCATGCCGCCGTTAAAACGGGAGTAGTAACCAAACCAGGAAACAATGGGGTCCATGGAAAAAAGAGTGGAAACAAATTGTGACAAAACAAATAAACCTATAGGAATATCGAAAGGTGTTCGTGCGACAAAGAGCCGTTTCTGCGCAATCATCTTACTCACCCAAGCAAATGTTATCACCGCAGTTATTCCGTATGTGAGCATCATTTTGTTGTACTCAAACAGCTCATAATTGATTGGCGTGAGAATTAATGGAACGAGAATGGTAAGAAGAAGAAAACTAATTTGGATGATTTGGTCAGCGATAGTAGAAATGCGATTCATGAGGATAGTATAGCATATGAAAGTCAGTGAAACTCACAGTTTGACTTATTATGGGATATATATTAGTATCAAAGCGTTTCGTTTGCACATTGACAGAGCGTGCACTGCAGAATATCCCTTGCAGGGTCGACATGATTCTATTTTTTGGAATCATCTCCGCCCTGCAAGAAAGAGAGGTACCGTGAAAATAACTCCACAGCTTCAAATAGAGATCGACAGAATCAAGGAGTTGCTCGTAAAAACGGGCGTCACAGGCATTTGTGAGAACACTTTGCCTGACACTGACCTCACCGCCGACGCGGTGGATTATCTCATTTCTCATAATGAGGCCCATTGGGAGGAACGGGAACCGGAAGGTCCTGAAGATGATGAAGAGGACTATACGTTCCTTGTCAGTGGGAAAAAGATCAAGTAAGAATTAGCTGCAGGGCGCAAGTGAGCGAGGGTTTGTGTCCGACGGAAGACGCGCGCGTCTGGACATGAGCTTTCGCTCCAAGATTATTCCGGGGGTGGAATATAATAGAAGAACAAACAGGAAGGATTGGCAATTTATTGCTTACTGGTAGATTTATCTGCCGATCCTTCCACCTTTGTTTTTCTGTTCCACCCCCTGTTCGTTTTTTTCTTCATTCTCCTTTTTATTCTTCCTTTATATATGTTGTGTTCATGGTACGATAGATCTATGGGTGAACAAACACACCATGGATTAGCTCGTGCACGAGTCCGTTTAGGACAAACTCCCATTCATGTAGAACCTGTAACAGATAAAGGCGTTGATATGCCTGTTGAGGCATGGGTTGAGAACATGAAAAATGAACACGCTCGTAGAAATATGCAACCAGCTCAAATTGGTTCAATTCTTCACCGGTTAGTAACAGCTGCGCTTATTGATAACCCGCTTGATAGAAACGGAAAACCAATGCGAACAGACCGATCTATTGTAGAAGAAATTACCATTAATGATGCTCCGCTTCGATCGCTCATTCCATCTCTTGGAGAGCCAGATGCTGAGCGAATTGGTCAAGAGGCGCTGATAAAAAAGGGAAGAACGGTTGCAATTGGTATTGCGGAACGGGTACGAAAAGCATTTCCAGGTGATAGGCCAACTCGATTTTTTACTGCGTCATTTGAACCGAGCCCTGAACAAGTAAATCGTATTGAGCATACCATGTATGATCCAACAGTTATACGATTATTGCATGACCATCCGTTTTTAGGATCAGTAAAAACGTTTGGTGAACTGGCTCGAGAAGTGACACTTAATCCCGATTTTGAAGTTCCAGTGGTATGGATGCTAAGTAGTGATAAATTTGAAGAAGTGCTTCGAAACGGACCTTCATATCTTGCATCACTTGATTTGCATACTCAACAATCTGGATCGCTTTCATTAGATGAGTTACGTATGTTATTGGCCTCATGGAAAGAAACGGCTCCGGATGTGGCAAATACAGAAATGGGAAAACTTTTACAGTTTATGGTTGATTTAGCGCCATATAGAACGTATGACGTTCAAGATGCGGTTCTTCCAGAGAAAATGCTTGCTGAAATCCCTGCTCAGTTTCGTCGAATGGTAGCTGTCGCTGGGACGAGACCTGATGTTATTGGATCCTATGCAACAACAAAGGATGACAAAGAAGCATGGGGGGTTATTGATGCGTATATTAAATTAACAAAAGGTGGTCATTTTGGCCATGCACCATTTCTTGATACAGCATCGCTTTCCAAAAAAGATCGTGAAGCAGTTACACGGTATTTTACGTTTATGCGTGATGGAAGAATTCACGCATCGGTTGTTGAAATTAAAACTTTACTTTTTCATGAACGGGTTGTTGGTGATGAGGTAGTGAAATCATCATTAACAAGCGGTATGCTTCGGAGATTTGAGCGAAGTACTGCATATACCATATGGGGATGGACACAACAGATGATTGCATCACTTCGGGAGAGCGATCTTCCCGAAGCAAAAGCATTTCTTGACGCGATATCTCGACTGACAACACTTCCGTTAGGTGAAGCAAATCAATTAGAGGAGCTTCGTGTTATTGCTCCAGCGTTACGTGCGTATATAGACCCACTTCTAAAAAGTGCTGAAGGATCGAGACTTATCGTTGTTCGGTGGCCGATTCTTCGGCAAGAACTTGTTGATAAACGTCCGCTTACTGTTAGTGCAATTACAGGAAAACATGAAGGAAAAACAGGGGAGCCTATGTCAGTACGATTTAGCATTCCTAATGCAGTTGTTGAACATAATGATCCACTTGCAACGGATGAGGGAAAACAAGTGAATGCAAATCGATTGTACCGACTGGTGCGACAAGCAGGTCGTACACTACTTCGAAAAGTTGCAAAAGTTGCAGCATTTGAAGCGCATTTAGGAACAACCTTACAAGAAGGGACGGTTGATCCACGGTTTCCACTTCCTGATCGAGCTGTCTATGTCGGAAGTTCGAAATAGATTGAGTTAGTGGTATAATCGCCTCATTATGACAAAACCATCCGAAGCTGACGATTTAGGGGAAGGAAGTGATTTGGAATTTCCTGGTCAAGAAGTTCTTGAAGATGGATCGGTGGTAGGGATAGATCGTGAACAAGGATGGCTCACGTCGCAACTCAATAAATTATTCCCCAATAGTCCGCTTTTCTGGGGGCGCCAGACTACAACGCATATGTTTCCAGAGAGAAGCAGCGATGATACTGCCAGAGATCAACTTGATCACGTATCTCACACGGTCAATAATTGCATACGCGATGGGACCATTGATCCGGAGCTGCTTCGATTTTATTGGCAAGATGCGGAGATGTTTTCTCTTGAAATCTACAGGGATCCGCAGATTTTTAATACAGATCCTCATGTTGCTGCAGAAGCGTGGGCAGGGTATTTGTTCCCAGTTGCCCGTCCTAGAATAGCCGATATTCCTGCGGTATTATATCTAGATGATCAACATGATTCTTGGATGAAGCAGATTCCGTTGGGACTTCTTCGTGGTGAGAGTGAGAGTGAACAATTATTTTTGTCGCTTGATCTTCATGATGATGTGCGGTCAATTCTTATTCATTTTCATGAACCAAGATTGGTTGCAGATGCTGTGCAAGCTATTGCCTATGCAGCTGACGCAGCGGAGTTTGGAGAGAGAGCGAGGATTGCACAATATTTAATTGCCGATCCAGGGAAAAAAGACATGAGAAAAATGTATGAGCGTTTAATGAAATTTTCTACGTATGGCGATTCGAGTATTGAAGGAGATGTGTCCAGAGATAATCCGTTGTTTCATACACTTCATGCATTAGCAACACTTTCTCGCAGTCGCATTGCTCCTGATAATCCGCTTCCAGTGGATCCGGAATTTCACTATATATTTTATATTCCCGATATGTCCTGGTTTATACGGGAAAACCCAAAAACATGGGAAAGTCTTGTTCAGCCGCTTCTTGCAGATCCCGATCCTCGTATTACATTCATTCTTGGGATGCCGTATATGGCGAGGCAACAGAATGAAGTATTTGCTGATTGGGATCTGTATGGGGCAATGGGTGAAGGGGAGTATCAACAAGGACTAGGCAGGTTGCATCAAACGCTTCACAGACTTCCTCCGCACCATGTTGCATTTACAGGTGGCGATGGGAAAGTTGCAACCGCGCTTATTTTAAAACCCTAACCAACAGTGTGTTTTGAATTCCACGGAGTATCCGATGCACGTCTCCAATAGTCATAGAATACGTTTTGGCTATTTGAGCTGGTGACATGTCTTGAAAGAAGTGACAATATACTATATCCCTATAAGTTACCACTGTTTGCGTTTCTGGAAGAAATATCGCTTCTGTATTAAAAAACAGTTGTAAAGGATGATCTGGTTTCAATGAATGAGTGTTTTTTTGCAAACGCGCAAGGACGTCATGTGTCCCAGGCATGAGTCCGGTATATGGAAGCAATACTTCTTCTACTACTTCTTTTTGTGCAGTTGGAAACGTTATTGGCATGATATCAGTCCATTTGCCGATGATTTCTAATAACGCTTGTTCAATAGTAGCTTCGTTTGTTAATGTTAATCGTGCTATCATTTCTATACTTCTATTATTTTGAAAATGTTCTGCAAAAATATACCCATAGGGGATGGGAAAGGGTTTTCCTTTGTCACTAGATTCAAATGCAATTTGTTCAAGAAACGTTTGCATCTGTTCTGATTGGTCACCCCAATGCATAAAGATAAAATCTTGGACCTTGGGGATTGTATCCTGAAAAGGTCCAGTGTAATGGATTTCAGTTACATCTAATTCATCTTCTCCCTCACTACTATCGTCATTATCGGGTTCTCTGTCTGGTTCTTCTTCTTTATCTGGTTCTTCTTCCCAGTCGCTTGTATCTAGCTCCTGATCATGTTCATTTTCAGGATATGCATGGTGAAAATTATGGATATCAGAGGCTACTTC
>CAYRFA010000036.1:0-7439 GCA_964423435.1 uncultured Gammaproteobacteria bacterium
ACCGGCGATCTGAGCGCTGAAAACGCTCCGTCCTAGGCCGCTAGACGATGGGGGCTAAACTACTTCCTGTATTTTAGCAAAAAAACAGGTAAAATCCTATTACCACTATGGAATCGTTTTGGCAAACTATCAAAAAACCCATTATCGGTTTATCTCCTATGGACGGCATTACTGATCCAGCATTCCGTTCAGTTGTTGATGAAATTGGTCATCCAAGTATTTTATATACTGAATTTGTTTCAGCCGAAGGACTTTCTCGAAACCCAAAGCGCCTCCTTCGCACATTTACCTCTCATAAAACTGATACGCCCTTGATTGGTCAGTTATTTGGTTCTGATCCTATTGCTATGCAGGAGGCTGCTGCAATTCTTATTGAAAAGACAAAGATACAGGGTATTGATATTAATATGGGCTGTCCAGCCCGACGTGTTGCATCTCACGGTGGTGGTGCAGGACTTATCAAAAAACCACACGATGCAATAAAATTAATTGAAGCAGTAAAAAGTGCAATACGCGCTACAAATAAATCAATTGGCTTATCAGTAAAAACTCGAATTGGCTACGATGAAATCGTAACAGAAACATGGATAAAAACTCTTCTTGAAGCTCAACCGGATACTATTGCCCTGCACGGTAGAACGCTTAAGCAGATGTATACAGGCGTTGCGAATTGGGAAGAAATTCATAAAGCGTCACTCTTGACAAAGAAAGCGCACATACTTCTTTTGGGAAACGGTGACATTCAATCGCTTGATGAGGCAAACGAACATATCAAAAAGCATACACCTGACGGCATACTTATTGGACGGGGAGCGCTTGGTAATCCATGGATATTTCAAAATAGTACACCAAGCGTAAAAATACGTATTCAAACAGCCATGCGTCACATACAACTGTTTGACGAGCTTACGCCAATTGCCAATCCATTATCCCTTCGAAAGCATCTGGGATGGTATATAAAAGGTTTTTCTGATGCTTCTTCAATCCGAAATACTATTATGAAACTTGCAACAACGAAAGACATGCTTGATTTTTTGTCATCCCTTTCCTATAGTGAGTAAACTATGCAAACACAACAAGACGATACTCAATCAGTACAAGATGCAACAATTGTAGATGAGACTCCCGCAGAGCTTCTTGGTAATCTTGAATCAAGCATCAAAGAACACATAGCTAGTATTGACACATCTAAGACAGAACTCAAAAAACTCAAGGAAATGCTGTCAGATATGTTTTCCAATGACTCAACGTATCAGGAACACGATAAAGCCGTGAAAGAGGCGACAAAAATACGTACAAAAACAAAATTAGAACTACTTAAACAACCAGCTGCAGCACAACTTAACAATAAAATTAAGGAATTATCGTCAGATCTCAAGGATCTTCAAAACGCCTTATCCGATTATCTCCGTGAATACCAACGACTATCCGGATCCAATGAAATAGAAGGAGATGATGGGGAAGTACGGGAAATTGTGTATGTAGCAAGACTGGTTAAGCGCTCCTCCCGTTTTAAGTAAATTGTAGGGGATACCAATGAAAAAAATATTTTCCTCCCTAGCTGTCATTTGCCTTGTATGTATCGGAATATTTTTTGTTATCACTTCCCTACTTAGGCAAAATATTTCTAAAACAACACCTTCAACTATTTTCAGCACTCCCCTCCCCACTACACTCGTGAAAACTTCAACCGTAACGCGGAAAGATATTACGTATGGATTTGAGTATTTTGAGGTGACCGATATATCAAAACTAACTCTTATTGAAAATTTTACACAAAAGAAATCTAGTGAACTCTTAATGAAAGAAAACAATTGTCAATATGCGATCAATGGAGGATTTTATGATATAGATAATAAACCTCTCGGATTATTTATTAATTCTCAACTTAAAACTAAATCCATTAATAGCGCGCTTGTTAACGGATACGTATCGATAACAAATAAACCAATTATCGATTTCAATCACTCTGACAAATCAAAAGTTGCATTGCAAACTGGACCGATGCTTATGATGGATAGAAACAAACTGAAACTTGCAATTGCAAATGACGAGTATGCAAGACGGATGATAGCCGGAATTTCCTCGAACGGAACTCTTGTCTTTATGACACTGTTTATTCAAGAAACGAAAGTTCAGGGACCAAAACTTGCTGATCTTCCTGATATTCTCAAACTTACGAACTTGGATATCGTTTCAGCTATTAATCTTGATGGCGGCAACGCTTCGATGTTCAAAAATACGAATATATATATACCAGAAGTATCTTCCATCGGTGCAATCTTTTGCGTAAATGAATGAATCTATTCTAAGTTTTCTGCAGTCTCTCACTAAGTGTTTTACTTGGAATATAGACAAGAACATCAATACCTTTAATTTCAATCATCTCATAATCCTTTCTTAACAGGAGGGTGAAATTCCCACTGCTTTTTAGGTATTTATCTTTAAATCGCTGGTAATCTTGAATCTTAAAATCTGGATCCCCTCTTTGAGGTCTTGTAGGATCTGGTCTACGAATTTTAATCAAAGATAACTTTCCAGCAACCGTTTTCCAAGGGGTATCAAGTAAAAAAGTTCTTCCAGTTTTAGCAGTTTCTTTATCAATTTCTTTTCCAAGTGTTTCGATAACACGAATAAGATCTGTAAATTCTTTTTCGTCTCTAGAAAAAATGGCAACATAATCTATGATCGAATTTTGCTCATCTGTATTGGATTTAATGGTCGATATGCCCTGTTTAATAATATAATGAACTATTTTCACCAATTCAGCTTTATTCATATGTGAGCCGGCTGGGACTCGAACCCAGAACCAACAGCTTAAAAGGCTGCTGCTCTACCAGTTGAGCTACCGACCCGAATGCAGATTATTATATCAACTTTCACCTCTGGAGGGAACTATTACTTCGTAGATTTAGATGTTTGTTCTTTTGAGGATTCTTCAATTTTTGTTGCCGCTTTCCCTGTTCTTGCCCTGAGATAATAAAGCTTAGCACGTCTGACTTCTCCGTGTTTCTTGACATCAATTTTCTTAATCCACGGAGATACAAGTGGAAAAATTCTCTCAATTCCAACTGCTCCTACACCGATCTTTCGAACTGTAATCATCTGATTCTCAACGCTTCCTTTAATTGCAATGATGATTCCTTCAAATATCTGAACACGTTCACGAATCTCTTCTTTCACTTCCCGTTTTGTTTTCCCTGCAATCTTTTCGTGCTCAATAAGCTTGTAATGCACACGAATTGTGTCCCCAACGCTGAGCTTGATCGTATTCCATGTGGTCTGATTTGCCATAAGAGTGTTATTTTAACATTTATTTGAGGCTCGCACAAGCTCCTATGAAGTCCAAAAATAGCGGATGTGGAGTAAGCGGTGTTGAACGATACTCTGGGTGAAACTGCGTCCCTACAAAAAATGGATGAACAGACGTTGGAAGTTCGACAATTTCGACCAGATTTTCGATCATTGATCGACCAGCTATCACCATACCAAATTGCTCAATGCGTTCTGCATATTCTTCGTTAAATTCATATCGATGCCGATGGCGTTCACCAACTATTTTCTTCTCATTATCATCATATCCATTGTGGGTTGTATAACTTTGATCTGACAGTGTTCCTTCTTTGACCTTACATTCCCAACGACCTAACCGCATGGTTCCGCCATAAGCGCGGAGCTGAACGTTTTTTTCCTGACCAGTATTAATATGAATAACTGGATGTGTCGTTGTGGCATTAGCCTCAACAGTATTTGCATCATCAAGGCCTAAAACATTGCGAGCGAATTCAACAACAGCAAGTTGCATACCATAACAAAGTCCTAAATATGGTATTTTATTCTCCCTTGCATATTGAATAGCTGTTATCTTTCCTTCAACTCCCCGTGGCCCCCAACCAATAGGAACAATGATTCCGTCAATATGTTCAAGTTCTGCTAAGCCATGTTTTTCTATCTTTTCTGCCTGTATCCATTTAGTTTTGACAACTACACCATGTCTCCAACTTGCATGATCAATTGCATCAATAAGCGCTGCATAGCTATCTCTCAGTTCATATTCACCTGTTGCAAAATATTTCCCTACTATTGCAATTGTAATTTGCTTTTGCTTTTTTATTTTGATCGTATCGACCATGTGCTGCCAGTCTTGAAGATTTAATGTATTAAGTGGAAGACCAAGCATTGTCAGAATTTTTTCATCAAACTTTTGGTCGGCAAATATCACGGGGATTTCATATGGACTTTCCAAATCAGGATCGTTAATCACATTTTCAGATTCAACATTGCAAAAAAGAGCAAATCGTGCACGCCTGCGCTCATCAATATTTTTTTCAGCACGAGTGACAATGAAATCTGGCTGAATACCCATTGAATTGAGTGTACGGACAGACAACTGTGTTGGTTTGGTTTTTGGTTCACCTAAATGAGATGGTGTGGGAAGATAGCTTACATGCACATGGATAACAGAATTTTTCTTATCATGAGCAAGAATTCTCGATGCTTCATAATACAACATATTCTGATATTCGCCAGTTGTTCCTCCAAGTTCAACAACAATGATATCTGCTTTTTCAATATCACCAGCCTCTTTGATACGTCGTATGATTTCATCTGTGACATGCGGTATTGCTTCAACATCCTCTCCTTTGTATTCAAAATTTCGTTCTCGGTCAATGACTGTTTTATATATCTGTCCCATGGTGACGAAATTATGACGTTTCATATTATGACCTAAGAATTTTTCGTATGTCCCCATGTCCATGTCAGATTCTGTTCCATCATCAAGCAAATAGGGATCACCATGCTCTATGGGATTAATAAGGCCAGCATCAATATTAAGATAGTTTTCACACTTAACACAGGTGACAGCGTATCCACGATTTTTCAAAAGAAGCGCAATAGCGGCAGTTGTATTTCCTTTACCAAGGCCAGATATTACACCACCTGAAACGAAGATAAATTTAGTGGGCATAAGCTAAGATACCAAAAGGTGAAGATTTCGTCAAGAGAATTATTTCAATTTTTTCTTAAATAATGACCTATGATACTGATACAATCCTGCAAATATTTTTCCTTTTGTAATGATCCCAAGAACGTGATTTTCATCATCAACAACAGGAAGTTGGTTCACTCGATGGGCAATCATTCGTCCTAAAGCTCGCATGATTGAAGTTTGCTTATGTGTATGGATAACATTTTTATTCATAACCTCTGACACTCGTTTTTTCATCATTGACATAAATTCCTTATCTTCTTCCAATGCATTATTTTCGATCCCAATGTCAGAAACATAGGCTCGATAATCGGGATAAAGAAGTTGCAACATGTCTTCCTTTGTCAAAATACCAATGAGATGCTTATTTTTGTCGATGACAGGAGCTGAATTAAACTTTTTTTGGGAAAACAATTTCCACACATCACGCAAACAAGATGTATCAAGTATTGTTGTGACATGACACTCCATGATGCTTTCGACGGTCATCATCATTGCAAATGATAATAGTATTTACCTACATTGTCAATCTTGGTTTTTTACGCCGCAG
This sequence comes from uncultured Gammaproteobacteria bacterium, assembly GCA_964423435.1. GTDB lineage: Bacteria > Patescibacteriota > Microgenomatia > UBA10105 > UBA927 > CAIJMI01. Next base: position 5,541 of record CAYRFA010000036.1, read on the forward strand.
AACATGAAGTTCCACAGTTGACCTTCGAAGTATTGCTTGAGCAGCCGCGTAATCTGCTGCTTTTCCTTTTTGAGACAGAGCCTCTTTAGCAGCTACGTATGCTTTCTTAATTTCAGACTCATTTAATTCGTCCGCGTTATATGCCCGTGATACAAGAATTAAAATATGGTCTTTTGTCACTTCCATAAATCCGCCACCAATTGCTAAATACATTTCCTTTCCATTCGTTTCAATCTTAATTTCTCCTTCAACAAGCTGAGAAACAAGATTGGTATGTTTGGGTAATATGCCAAGAGTTCCGTTTGTCGTTGGGACACTCACAAAGTGCACATCTTCTGAATATGCCAATCGCTCTGGGGTCACAATATCAAGATGTATTTGATCCATATTATTTCACTTCACTGATATTTCCGACCATGAAAAACGCCTGTTCATTTTTCCCATCATGCTTTCCGTCCAAAATCTCTTTGAACCCTTTCACCGTTTCTTCAATTTTTACGTATTTACCAGGGCGTGAAGTAAAAGGCTCCGCAACATTCATAGGTTGTGTTAAAAATCGTTGAATCTTTCTTGCTCGCGCAACCACACGTTTATCCTCATCACTTAATTCTTCCATACCGAGTATAGCGATGATATCCTGCAAATCTTTATACCGTTGTAGCACCCGTTGAACACCACGGGCTACCTCGTAATGTTCTTTTCCAACTGTTGCTGGCTCCAAGATGCGTGAGTTAGACGCGAGCGGATCAACCGCAGGATAGAGTCCCTGTTCTGAGATAGAACGATCTAGTGAAATAGATGCATCTAAATGAGAAAATGTGGCTACAGGCGCTGGATCAGTATAATCATCTGCTGGGACGTAAACCGCTTGAACAGATGTAATTGAACCTTTTTTTGTTGATGTTATTCGTTCCTGCAATGCTCCCATTTCACTTGCGAGTGTCGGTTGATATCCAACAGCCGAAGGGATTCGGCCAAGAAGTGCTGATACTTCGCTTCCTGCTTGTGCAAATCGGAAAATGTTATCTATAAAAAGGAGCACATCTTGCCCTTCAACGTCCCTGAAATATTCAGCCATGGTGAGTCCTGTGAGTGCAACGCGCAAACGAGAACCAGGAGGTTCATTCATTTGACCAAATACCATGGCGGTTTTATTGATAACTCCTGATTCCTTCATTTCCCGATAGAGATCATTTCCTTCACGGGATCGTTCTCCAACACCAGCAAATACCGAAACTCCTCCATGCACTTCGGCTACATTATGGATAAGTTCTTGGATGAGCACTGTTTTTCCAACGCCCGCTCCTCCAAAAATTGCCACTTTCCCGCCTTTGACAAATGGCGCGATGAGATCAATGACTTTTATTCCTGTTTCAAGGATTTCCAGTTTTGTACTTTGTTCTATCAATTTGGGGGCATTCCTATGAATGGGATAGTACGTAGTTGTTTTAACCTCACCTTTATCATCGATTGGATCTCCAACCACATTAAAGAGCCTCCCTAATGTTTTTTTACCAACAGGAACAGTGATTGGGTGAAGCGTCGCTACCACCTCATCACCTCGTTTTAACCCATCAGATGGACCAAGAGCTATACAGCGTACTTTGTTTTCCCCCAAATGGGATGCTACTTCCAAAATAAGGATCTTTGTCGTTGTAAACGCACTTTTTACTTCTAATGCCTCGTAGAGTGACGGAAGATAGCTTTCTGTAAACTGTACATCAACAACTGCTCCAAAAATCTGTGAAATTGTTCCAATATATTTTTCTTTTAATTCTTTCTTTTTCATACCGTTACTCCTTTATATTATTCAGAAGCCAATCTCGCGGTAACGAGGTCAGCTATTTCATACGTTATTTTAGCTTGCCGTTCTTTATTGTAAATAAGCGTTAATTCATC
>CAYRFA010000037.1:0-7401 GCA_964423435.1 uncultured Gammaproteobacteria bacterium
GGCATGGAATGCTGTAGTGTGTAAATTGTTTCTTCGAGTTCATCAATATAATTTGGAGAGATAAGTGTTGCTTTGATTTTGCCATTTTTTGTAAGATCCACACGCAGGTATTCCTCATCGACGCGATCGACGAGGTTTAAAAAGTCTTTCCGTGCTTCGGTAATGGGAAGTACATATGTCATATATGCTAAGTGTACAGAATAGTGTACACTCTTGTCAAGGAGGAAACTATACAGAGGTGGGAACTGTGGAGTGTTCTACTGGGTTGAGGCTTCAATTTGCGCAAATATCCTCATTTACCTATAATGCCCTCATGCAACGAGAACGACCAAATTCAGGGCCAGATTTTTTAAATTGGGTAGTTGATAATCTTGAATCAGAAACATTAAAACCCAACGATCTTAATTACGGACAAGCAATTGCGCATACTATTGGCTCATTAGTCGGACAAATTCGGAACCATGAAGCTATGGGTGGGTCACACGCTGCAAAAGTTCCGAACGAGATCGCTTTATTAACTAGACTTATGTCAGCAGTTCCAGATGCGTTAAATGTATTTCAGGATGATGGTGTAAGATCAAGGATACAAGATTTTTTGCAATCACGGTGTATTCCATATAGTCCTTAATCTGTTTCCAGCCACATGCCCCAATGGTTTTGCTTTGCTGCATCCTCGGCGCTTTTTAGTCGTTCGTAATATTTAGGCTTTGCCATTTTGTTGTACCAGAGTACTTCTGCGAGTCCATCTGCAACAAGGCGTTCATTGACAAGAAGTGAATCTATCCAAATGTATGCCAAAACGCGGCCGTAAAGATCTAATTTTTCTTCCGTAAATTCCAGTCGTACTTTTTTTCCATCAACCAGTTTCTTGTTATCCTCGTAGGCTTGTGTGCCATACAAGTCAGATAATTCCGGCGTATCAATACCTTCATAACGCACACGGTAACCTCCCTCGATTTCAATCGTGTCGCCATCGAGTACGCGGGTAACGAGATATTCTCCTTCTGTAAGTTGAATGGTTGTTCCGACGACAACTGTTTTTCCTGACGTTTCCCGCGGGAGAAAATAACTCACTGCTAGTCCCAAGGTAAAAGAAAGAAGAATTGCAAAAATAAGGACTAATAGCGATACTTTTTTCCTGCGCATACTATTTAGTATACAAAATTTTTGGCGGAAAAAAACAACACAGATTTTTATGTTTATTTATAAAAAGGAGTCATTAACTTGGGTGGAATTTTATCGCGCCCACCATGTTTTTCTTCCAATTTCATTAACTGTTGTTTTTGATCAGCATTCAAACTAGCCTGAAACGCTACTTCCTGTTCGTGTCGAAGTCTTATTTCTAATTGATTTCTTTTTCTAGCCTCAGCTAAAATATTTTCTGGTACTTTTGTAAGTTTGCGTGATTGTATATGTGTAGTAACGTCTGATTCAACTATCGAACCATCTTTTTCTTGCGCAAAACGTGTAGCAAGTTGTATTAATTTCACTCTTCTTGGTTTTTCTGTCATACAAACAGCTAAACTTCCATCTGTTCCATGAGGACACGCAGGTTCATTCGATCCGTAAACGCGACAACTTGAACTTCTACACATGCCACCAATCGCGTTTGTAACAGCTTCTAATATTGTTTCATTCGGTCTTTCAGCCATATTTTTTTTAAAGTAATCTAGTTAATAATAACATTTATAAAAAAACTAACACCCTTACCTTGACCTTACGGTCTTCCGATTGCTCGGAACGAACAGGTAAATTACGGGTGTCGATTAAAGTTCGTATCTCTATTTCTTTTTTGTCCTCCAAACAATTCCTTTGAATTCGAGCGCTCCCCGCCGTATGCTTAATTGTATTGTATCAACGCCCGGCCGGTTCATTTTCTGCTTGCTTACATGCAGAATCTTTTTGCCATTGGGCAATACTTCATACCGACAAACATAGCCGTTTTCCCTAAAGCCATATTCAGCATCACCGATCTTGACGTTCCGCTTTAAGAGAAGTTTTGCTATTTTTGGACCGGTACGCAATCCGCCTCGTCTCAGCTTTTGGACAAGCTGATATGCTGCATATTGCCCACGAGAATAAATTTGTGTCATTTCTCCTCCAGTGAATTAAATATTTCGACGTCCTCAACCTTTCTTTGCAATTCCTCGATTGCGAAAGATGAATAGGCGAGGGCGTCGATTTTTGACAAAAACGCTCAGGCGTTATTTCAAGAACCACCACTGCTTTGCAAGTTTTGCGAGACGAGCGACAAGTTTTGCAAGGCTCGCTTGGGAGAAACCACCGTAGTCACGGTAGATATATCCCGCAACCAACTCGGATGCAACATCGGGGAGTACCTGTTGCCTGAACATTTCAGCCAGTAGACCCACAGCCGGTTTCATTTTTTTGTCGGATTTCATATTAAGCTGATGGTTTCGGCTGGATCCATGAACGTTGATCCTCAAAGCGCTCCATGGTCCTGGGTAAGACCAGTCGTCCATTACTTCCATATTTTCAAGGACGACGACATCCTGTCTCTTGCCGGCCTTGATGGCTTCTTCGGCTTCCTTCAAAGCGCTGACCTTCAGGATGCCGACTGCTTTTGAAGCAGCGATTCTTGCAAGGATCATCGTTACATCGGATGGGCTCATGGTTCTGAGCCTTTGAGCGATTTCGGGTGAAGCGACCAATCCAACTAGCATTTCAGCCTCCTTAAGGCTAGGAAATAGAGATTTGTTAATGAGGTGTTTTTCTGTACACGCATGTGCACTACACCTCTGCGATTATGTTGCTTAGTTTCAGCAACTTGACAAGCAGCATACCTATATCCTATAATAGATGCAAATAAGTGTTCGTTCATATGAACAAACAAATAATTACTACCCAACTTGAACAATTTGGCCTTGATGAAATTGAGGCTAAAATCTACCTCAATCTGCTGGAAACAGGAGCCAAGACTCCACTTGATCTTTCCCGTGAAACAAACATCAATCGAACAAAGATCTACCGGTACCTCGAGCGTCTCAAATTAAAGAAGCTTATTGAGGAAATTAATATAAGCAGAGGACTACAGCTAAAAGCAGCAAGTCCTGACAATCTCCAGCTTCTCCTTTTGGAGAAAGAGCATCAGTTAAAGGCACAGAAAGAGATATTGCCTGATATATTAAAAGAACTTACCACAATGCCAGCGGTCGGGAAGAGTGGCTTTGAGATCAAACATTATCATGGTACAGAAGGACTCATGCAGATGTTATGGAACCATATGGCTGCCAAAAAGGAAATTCTTGTGTTTGGGTTTGAAAATAGGAACAATATCGCAGGCAAAGCCTTTGCTGAAACAATTCGTGAAGAACAGGTGAAGCGACATATTACGAAAGTGGAGATAGAAAACGAAACAGACCAGGGGAATTACTGGTATACGGAAGTAGCTCATTGGGGGGATTTTTATCGATCTCGGTATATTCCTCCAAAAATACTCCAAATTAAGCAGTATCAGGTGATTTTTAATAATACTATCTCTATTTTAAATTGGGCGGATGGAAACAAAGTGGGAATCGAGATAACAAATACCTCATTTGCCGATATGTCCCGTCAGATTTTTTGGAAATTTTGGGATATTGCAAAAGACTATGTTACCGAAGCCAAGCGCATAGAAGCGCGTAAAAATCGTCCGATTGGCAAATAGCTTCACTTCCTGTATAATACCCATTATCTCTAGAAAGAAAGGAAGTATTCATGCATGGCACCAAAGAAAAAGTTAGATAAACCCACTCCTGAAAAGGAGGAGGTAAAACCTCAAGCTTCGAAGAAAAAGTCCCAGGCCACAACGATGGAGGAACTGTTAGCGCAGACTGGGTACTCCCTCAAGGGCGTAAAAAAAGGTGATACAGTCGAAGGAGTTGTCTCACGCGTCGCCCACAAAGAAGTCACTATTGATATCGGCGGGAAAACCGAAGGAGTGGTCATTGATCGGGAACTGGAGACTTACAAAGATACCATCATGGCTCTCAAAGTTGGAGATAAAGTTACGGCAGTGGTCATTGTGCCTGAAAACGATCGCGGACAGTCAGTGTTATCGCTTCGTAAAAGCATTTTTGAAAAACAATGGACAGATCTTACAAATCACCAAAAAAATAGTGAACCAATTGAAGTACTTCTGAAAGAACTTGTACGCGGCGGCATGCTTGTTGACTGCGTCGGCCTTCGTGGATATATCCCGCAATCACAATTTGATGGAAACACATTTAAACAGCTTGATCGTATGGTTGGACGCAGGATTCAAGTGAAAGTGATGGAAGTAGATCAAGCAACCAACCGTTTGATTTTCTCCCAACGAGCAATGACTGAAGAAGCAAATCTTGCTAAACAAAAAGAGTTATTGGAGCTTGTTAAAGTGGGCGACACAGTTGAAGCTAAAGTAACAGGGGTTGTTCCATTTGGTGCATTTGCCAAGTTCACCGTTACCAAAGATGGAGAGAAACAGGATATTGAGGGACTTATCCATATTTCAGAAATTGCATGGGAAAAAGTCGAAGATACCCAACAATATCTCAAGACTAGTGATACGGTTAAAGTTAAAATCATTGGTATTGATGAAAAATCTGGAAAATTGACTTTGTCACTCAAACAACTGCTTCCAGATCCATGGGAGCATGTGTTGGATATGTTTGAGAAAGATACACAGGTGAAAGGAAAAGTATCACGGGTATCTCCCTATGGAGTATTTGTCAATCTTACTCCCGGAGTTGATGGGCTTATTCATATCAGTAAAATTTCTCCAGGAGAAGAGCCAAAAGTAGGGGATGAGATAACGGTGAATATCGAAGATATCCAACCGGACAAACGAAAAATCAGTTTGTCCATGACCTTGAAAGAAAAGCCGATAGGGTACAGATAATAATTATCCAATCAACAAATTCTCCAATTATCAAATTATCCAATAAGATATAATGTGGGTAATGCGAAAAGATTATGATATTCATGAACGGATATTCACTTTCGTTGTCCGTGGATTAAAAGTACCACGAAATATTCCAAAGACAATAGAGTCAAAAACATTGATTGATCAATATGTTCGATCATTGACGTCTGTAGGAGCAAATGATAATGAAGCGGATGGAGTATCTTCAAAAAAAGATTTTATTCATGTCTATACAATAGTAAGAAAAGAGCTGAAAGAAACGAGATATTGGCTACGAATTATTGCAACAACCTATATTCAATTAGAACCACGACTTAAACAACTTGTTCAGGAAAATGAGGAGTTGATAAAAATTGTGAGTTCGATTATTGTTAGTGCAGCCAAATAATATTGTTATTATTGGATAATTGTAGTATTTGATTATTTGAGAATTGGATAATTATGAAGTTGAAAACTTCGTATGTATGTCAACAGTGTTCTGCTGAATTTCCTCAATGGTATGGAAAATGTCCTACTTGTGGCGAGTGGAATACGCTGGTTGAAACAGTAAAAGCCGCACTTCGTCCGCCAGCTGGCGGACTACGAGGGGTAAATCAAGCAATACCCCAGAAATTATCTGATGTAAAACATATTGAGAAAAATAGACTGAAAAGCGGATTTGTGGAATTTGATCGGGTGATGGGCGGAGGAATTGTCCCCGGATCCGTAACCCTTCTTGCAGGAGACCCGGGAATTGGAAAATCAACATTACTTCTTCATATTATTTCTGCAATCGGCGGCATGTATGTATCGGGAGAAGAATCAGGGGAACAGATAAAACTACGGGCAAAACGAATGAACATAGACGGAGCTAACATCATGGTTCTCGCTGAAACGGTCGTAGAGGGCATTCTAGGGGCTTTGGCAAAATCCACTTTTTCACTTATTGTTATCGATTCTATTCAGACGCTTTCATCAAATGAGCTTGAGGGAATGGCAGGATCTGTTGGACAAATTAGGTATTGTGCAGAAGAACTTGTGACGTTTGCAAAATCCCGCGGCATTCCCATTCTTATTATCGGTCACGTAACAAAAGAAGGGGAGATAGCCGGACCAAAAGTACTGGAACATATGGTCGATACGGTGTTGTATTTAGAAGGTGAACGGTACGCAGATGCACGGATTCTTCGTACACTCAAAAATAGGTTTGGACCCATTGAAGAGGTCGGAATTTTTGAAATGAACGAAATAGGACTAAAAGAGATAGCCAATCCAAGCGAGATATTCTTACAGGATCGAGTAAAGAATGTACCTGGGTCAGTGGTGACGGTTATAATGGAAGGATCCCGTCCACTTCTTGTTGAAATCCAAGCTCTTGTCGTTTCAAGCCAGCTTCCAATTCCTAGACGGGTTGCCAATGGCTTTGATTATAATCGTTTGCAGTTATTAACCGCGATTTTATCCAAGCGTCTTGGTATTCCCCTTGGAACCAGTGATGTATTTGTAAACGTAAGCGGTGGATTAAAACTGACAGAGCCAGCAGCGGACTTAGCTGTTGCACTGGCAATATTATCATCGTTTAAAAATAAAGCAGTTGATGCAAAGGCAGTTGTGTTTGGAGAGCTAGGCCTTTTAGGGGAAGTACGTCGCGTAGGACAGGAAGAACGGCGAGTGAAAGAATCGAAACGTTTAGGATTTACGACCATTATTTCTCCGGATCGTACAAAAAACTTGAAGCTTGCATCACAACTACTCGGATAAATCTATTCTCCTTGCAGTGATTCTTGTTGAACAACAGTTGACTTCATAAGTTCAACTGGAGATGAATAGGTTCTCATGCGTCCACTAGAAGACATCATAAACATGACAAGTATTACCATGATTGTTTCAGCGATAAGCCACATAATGGTGAGAGCAAAGTTTGCAATTGCCCACGAAATGCCCCGTTTTATGGCAATAAAGAGGGTCGGTAAAAACAGAAGACACAACCATAATCCAAAGGCGATAAGGAGAACTAGTAATTTCAAAATATTTTTACTGTCATATTCAAGAGAATAGCTATTGTTTAAGAGCGCAATCATCATGAAAGAACAAATGGTTGATCCGGCAAGAATAAGTGAGCTGATAAAGCTCACAGACGCAATAAGAATGATGTTATTTGCCTGCGTTACTGTTTGAGATTTAGGAGCTAGTGTTGATGAACTATTTATTTTTTTCATGATGAAGCGGATGAGAAGCCACATAACAAAGATAAAGAGAATGCCTATCAGTATGCCCCACATTATTTCACCAACATACAGTTTCCATCTGCTATCTGCGTAGCTGCCACGAATTGTATAGCTATCCAGCGGTTGGAGAGATTTAGCTGTTTTGGTTATTTCTCCATTTCCAATTGATGGGATATATTCATCTAGTCGTTGACTTGCTACAGGTGCAGCAGCCATTTTTGTCATCTCCATGCCAGAGGTGACATCAGTAAACCTGTAGGATATGTTTCCTTTTACGCCTTTTAAGAATAA
>CAYRFA010000038.1:0-7035 GCA_964423435.1 uncultured Gammaproteobacteria bacterium
GGGCAGATAAAGAGAATTGCCGAATCATTGGTGGAAAAGGACCAGTTGCAGCACTCAAAGCAAGGGTAGTTCAAGTCAGACGGGAAATTGATGAAACAACAAGCGATTTTGATCGTGAGAAGTTGCAAGAGAGACTTGCAAAACTCACAGGAGGTGTTGCTGTCATTAATGTAGGAGCAGCGACAGAAGTTGAGATGAAAGACAAAAAAGAACGCGTGAATGACGCAGTTGCTGCTACAAAGGCAGCTCTTGAAGAAGGAATTGTAGCTGGCGGCGGAGTAGCACTCCTTCGAGCTCGAAACGTTCTGACGAAACTTAAAGAAACGCTTGTTGTTGAGGATGAAAAAACAGGAATTGATATTCTGTATAAAGCGTTAGGTGAACCAATTCGGTGGATAGCGAAAAATGCAGGAGCGGATGATGGATGGGTGCTGAAAACGGTTGAAGATTCAAAAATTGCTGATTTTGGATTTAATGCCATGACCATGCAATTTGGATCAATGCTTGCTGCAGGAATTCTTGATCCTGCAAAAGTAACTCGGTCAGCAGTACAAAACGCTGCATCAATCGGCATGATGGTGTTGACAACTGAAGCACTTATCACTGATCTTCCAGAGAAAAAAGAATCTGGAGTTGGTGGTGGCGGCATGCCGGGCAGCATGGGAGGAATGGGTGGCATGGGAGGAATGGATTACTAAACTAAGAAATTAATTATAAAAATTCAAAAGTCCCTCGAAAGAGGGATTTTTGATATATAATGACAATATGAAAGCGGGAATTGATTATATTGGTGTATCAGTAGGAGCGCTCATTTTCAATGATGAAGGGAAAATCTTTTTGTGCAAACGGAGCAAGAATGCAAAAAACGAGAAGGGTTGTTGGGAAGCACCAGGAGGAGCAGTTGAGTTTGGAGAAACACTTGAACATGCAATACTTCGTGAAATGAAAGAGGAGTTGGATGTCGAACTTGAACTTATAAAACAAATGCCAGCAGCTAATCACATCATTCCTGATGAACACCAGCATTGGATTCCATCTGCATTTATTTCTCACATTAAAGATAACAAAAATCCGAAGATTATGGAACCAGATAAATGCGATGAAATTGGTTGGTTTGCATTAGATGTTCTACCGAGTCCATTATCTATCATTACTAAAATTGATATTGACCGATATAAAAAACTAAAATAATATAACGTATGTATATTAGTGAATGCGATCATTGTAATCGGAGTTCCCAAGCCTATAGATATCCATTATTGGAAACTCATAATTTTACTATCGTATGTGACGCGCATCCTTTAATTGAAGGACATATATTGATCATTCCGAAAGATCATATTTCATGCGTTGGCTCTTTTTCTTCCAAATTATATTCGGAATTTATCGAGCTTTATAAAAAGTGTTCCCATTTTATTAAAGAAATATATGGATACGTAAGTTCATTTGAGCACGGTGTTATGGGTCAAACAGTCTTTCATGCTCATGTTCATTTATTACCATTTATCGGTAATCCAGAAAGAATAGTGCCAGAAGGATCAAAAAAACTTTTTAACCTATCAAACATTTCAGAAGTGAAAAAATTTTATGAGAAAGAGAAAAAATATTTATTTTTCAGTATTGAGGAGTCATCGTGGGTAGTTGATACCTCAATAGGAGCTCCACGATTTTTTAGAGATCGATTTGCAAAAGCATTATGTGTTCCAGAAAGGGGAAATTGGAAAACCATGAGTGAAGATATTCAATACATGAAAAAGGTAGAAAAAGAAAATACATCAGTCGTAGATAAATGGAACATATACTTACATAAATAAAAAATACTAGTATGAACAAATATTTTCTTGCTGAAATAGAGACAAAAGATAAGTTAATTCATCAAGGGATATATTTTGAACCTTCCAAAAAATCAGAGAGTGCAATATTGTGGATACACGGATTATCGAGTACCTACGCAAGTCATATTCCAACGTGCGATGCATTTGCCGAGATCTGTGAAAAATATCATTTTGGGTTTGCGGCATTTAACAATCGAGGGGCAAAGTTTATTGATGGGATTCAAAAACGAGACCCCACTGATCCAAAAGGATATATCCATGTTCCTGGTGGAGCTGGTAATGAAAAATTTGAAGAATGCATATATGATATCGATGCAGGAATCACGTTTCTTATAAATCAGGGGTACAAAAACATTTTTCTTGTTGGTAGATCAACAGGAGCTAATAAAACTTGTTTTTATGCCGGTTCTGTCGATGACCCGCGAATAGCGGGAATTGTGCTAATGTCACCAATTAGTGACCGGTTGGAAAAGATCAAGTCACGTCCCGATACAAATGCCATTATTTCATACATGAAAGATCAGATTTCTTCAGGAAAAGGGGACATCCCATTATTTGGATTTCACTTTTTTCCGCTTACCCCAAACCGGTATTTGAGCTTAGTTGAAAAAGGATCAAAAGAGGATGTGTTTGATTACGGAGATGAGAAGCCAAAACTCACTGTGTTTTCCAATATCAAGAAACCATTGTTTTTACTTTTTGGTGGGAAAGATGAACATGCAGATCGAGCGGTAGCGAAGATCAAAAAAGTGTTTGATGTGTATGCGAAGTCAACAAATTACACGAGCACTATTGTACCTGGAGCGCTTCATGGATTTGATGGCAAAGAAGCTCAACTTGCTCGTCTTATTGGTAAGTGGATTGATTGTCTTCCCAAGCTGTGTTAGTATCGACATGCCATGAAGCAAAAGGTTTTTTTCCTCATCATTCTTCTTGTTGTCATTGCCCTTATTATTGGAATTGTTCGCATGTTTGTCGGAAAATCCCCAAAACAAGGAGATCTTCGGGTCGATAGCACGCCGGTTGCAAGCGTATTTTTGGATAATAAACACATTGGAAGAACTCCACTTGGTGCTACCTCATATAAAGTGGATGCGGGAGAATACACGATAAAAATCGTCCCTGAGTCAGCAACCACACAATATGCCAGTTGGCAAGGAAAAATTAGAATAACTCCTAATGTTTTAACTTATGTCAATGGTACGCTTGCAGAATCTGAGCTTGCCTCAGCAATAGATGTTTTATGGCTTGAAAAAACAACGGGAGCAAAAGGAGAGCTATCTGTTACGACAACTCCTGATAGCGCAACAGTGATGCTTGATGACGAGATGAAAGGTATGACTCCTATTAGTATTCCTGATATTTCCCCTGGTAGTCACACGATCACTATTGCCTCACAAGGATTCGTAACTCGCACGTTAAAAGTTCAAATTACAGCAGGATATCGGCTTATTACCGCAGTCAAACTCGCTCTTTCATCTGGTAGTTTGACTCCTGAAGCATCTCCATCAGCTACGCCAAAAATTACACCTAAGATTACTGGGAAGACAACACCCGCAACGAGTCTTGTTGATCCAGAAAAACCATATGCGCTTATCAAAGATACTCCCACTGGATTTCTGAATGTTCGCTTGGAAGCAAACAAAACTGCTTCAAAGGCAGGGGAAGTAAAACCTGGTGAGAAATTTTCATTTTTAAAAACTGCTTCAGATAGCGCTGGAACAGTATGGTATCAGATAAAATATGATGGAATAAATCTCGGATGGATTTCCGGTCAATACGTAACTAAAATCGAATAATCGTTTATTCGTTACATCGTAAATCGATTAAACGAAGTAACTATTTTACGATTTATTTATCTACCCCCCTATTCCATAGATGACAATAAGAACAGAGATAGTCCACAAAATAACTGTTGTCAAAAGCGGTATATCTGTTGTGAGTACCTGTTCGGGCGATTCTCCTTTTCCTTCATAAATAAGTTGCATATACCGCATGATGCCATACAGAACAAAGGGAATGGTAATCATTAACCATTTTCGATCCGCTAACACTCCAATGCGTATGGGTTTTTCTAAAAATGTGTAATAGACATAGGTGATAAACGTTGAATTGGCAAACATCGCCGTATAGGTGTCGAGTAATCGTTCAGAATAATGTAAAAGCGATTCTCTGGTGTCTTTTGGAAGCACTCCCTGGTACCCCTGAAGGAGTGTCAGTTCTGCTCGGCGTTTGCCGACAGCTAAAAATAAAGCAAGGGAGAGTGCTGCAAGAGAAAGCCATATGGATATGTGATACCCGGTTGCCGCTTCTCCAGCATAGACACGAATAAAATACGCGGCAGTGATTGCAAGAATATCAATAACAGCAATATGTTTAAAAAGAAGCGAATAAGTATACTGTAACAGTACAAATACAATGCAAAGAATGAGGAACGACTTATTAATAGATGTTGCAATTGTAAGTCCAACGACAAAAAATGAAGCCGAGGTTAGAAGCGCAATGGGAATAGGTAAAGCACCGCTTGCAACAGGACGAAATTTCTTAAACGGGTGCTTACGATCCTTTGGTGCGTCAAGAATATCATTAATAATATATCCTGACGATGATAAGAAACAAAATGCAATAAACGCCCAGACTGTTGTTTGAAAAATCGAAGGGTTGAAAAAAACACCCGTAAATAGAATAGTGGTAAAGACAGCGACATTTTTCAGCCATTGTCTTGGTCGTGCGGTTTTGAGAATTGCGAAAAGAAGTTTACCCATAAAAGAAACCCTCCGATTGCAACAGCAATTACCAAAAAGGTAAAGATTTTTTGTTGACTGGTAACAGTTAAGGCTACTACGCCCAGTATAGCGGACACTCCCCAGTAAAACAAGGCGATTTTTCTCTTTCCCCAGCCAGCTTTAAGAAGAACATGGTGGAGATGTTGGTTGTCTGCCCATACCGGAGATTTCCCCTTAAGAACGCGCCTGGTGAGAATAAAAATTGCATCAATGGTGGGAATTCCAAGGACGAGGAGCGCAGTTCCCAGTTTTCCGTAGGAAAGTATTGCCAAGAGTCCAAGAAGAAATCCAGCGAGTGTTTTCCCGCTATATCCTGGCATAATTTTTTGCGGATAAAAATTCCAGGGAATAAATCCCGCCCACGTTCCCGAGACAATAAAAGCAAGTATTGTAATAGGAATTTGAGATGGATCAGCAATACTATACCTCAAAGACAATAATCCAATAACAGCTGCGCTTATTGAAACAAAACCCGGCATTTGTCCTTCAACTCCAGCTGACCAACCGACGATCGTTGTAGTCCACATAAGCCATAAGAATGCAGTGATTGCCGACCAAACAAGAATAGAATGAGACCCAAAAAAGTCAACGGAAATGCGCCATGTATCAAGACGAAGTATCGTTCCATTTGCGGGATTGGTGATATATGGAATTCCTGCGCCAGCAATAATGACAATGCCAATTGCAAGAGTATTCGTTGCGATTCGTATATATGGGCTGATATCCTTTTTATCATCAAGGAGTCCCACAATGGTAAGTATTAGGCATGAAATACCAACGCCTAGAAATAATTTACTCCATGGAAGATAAAAAAAGGAAATTATAGAAATGACAAGAAAAATAGCAAGTCCTCCTGCCCGTGGAATAACACCTGTATGCGTGTGAGCTGGATGGTGCCTTTTTTTAGGGTCATCAACGAGATGGTATTTTTTTGCAAAACGGATCACCCAAGGGGTAATACCAGTCATTGCAATGATGGACAAGAAAAATGGAACTCCAACTGTTGCTACCCACATACAATATCAAATAACGAGCGTAATAATTGTTGCAACTGTTATAAAAGACATAATTGAGATAATGAGAGTAACAACTGATAATATCTGTGAAAATACTAAATGCTCTTTGAGTAATCGAATTGAAATATGTATCGTTGTAAGTAACCAAAATACGCACGAGAGTGGAGGAAAAAATAATCCAAACACTGAAGTTAATCGTTCAAGGCCCCAGGGTCGAGAAAACCATAATGGGACAAGTGGGGGTAGCCTGCTCCAATACAAAAGAGGAATAAAGAGGGCAAGAATAATAAAAATACAGCTACTATATATCGTGATACGAATAATACGATTTGCCAGATAGGTACCTATTTCAAATTTTACGTTCGATAATAAGGGTCCTATCATGGGTTATTTTTTCAAACGAGTTTGAGACAGCGGTAATCCATAGAGCACTGTAAATGATCGATCTTCTTTAAGTACAAACGCTCGCTTTGGATAAGGAGGCGGCTGTGTGACAATATGTTCTGGTTGTACAATTCCATCTCCTATATACCAAGGAAAATGTCCCCCAACAGGTATATATAAAAATACTTTGCTTCGGTCTTTTGCGTAGTACATCGTTTCAAAAAGGTGGAGCGGATTATCTGCATAGATAACATCTTGAACTCCCACAAGAGCATTGATTGCATGCATGACGGTGCGATAATCAGTTTTTAGATGTTTATTTGGAAACCAAATATTCACCCAAGAGGAAAAACCTAAAAGACAAATTGCAAGAAAGATTTTTATAAATGTTGGTTTAAATGCCAAGAGTGCATAGCCAAGTAAAAATACCTCCATCATGGTAACCGGAATAAGATACCTTATGACAAAAACTGGTTTAAAAAATGATACTCCGATAATGACACACAGCGGTATTATCACCATGAAGACGAAAAAGAGAACGAGGTGGCGAGTTTTTTTCGGTATCAGAGCAATGCCAAATAATACACACAGGGCGAGTGACAATCGAGCAGTCCATATCCAGCCATACCATGGTGTTCCTTCGTATCCAACGTACATATTGCCGAGAACAGATTTAATAAGATGTATATCTACAGGAAAGTACCAGCTTTCTTGTAATCGTGACGTTACGAGTGCAACGCGAATAAGCCAGGGGGTGACAAAAAGAACAACCAATGCAATGGTTTTGAAATATATATTTTTCATCCATAGACGTGGAGCAAGAAGTAGTTTGCCGTTGGTTGCAAAATAATGAAGTGTGCAAACAAAAGGAACTAAAATCATATAGAGATGTGTATAAAAACCAACAATTGCAGCAATAGCAAATAATTTCCAATTATTTTTTATGTATCCATAGATGGCAAGCATGGCAAAAAACATGTACCACCCATAGGCACGAACCTCAATCCCATAATA
>CAYRFA010000039.1:0-6763 GCA_964423435.1 uncultured Gammaproteobacteria bacterium
CCAACAACGCTAAATATTTTTCGATGAATTCCCCAATTGGATGGAATTGATCCGCCTTTTATATACCTACTTCCTACAACAAAATCAGCTCCACTATCTAACTCCTGAATAAATGCAGAAATTCTGTCTGGATCATGCGACAAATCACAGTCCATTTGGAGAATAAAATCTGCATGTAACGTGTCAACTGCATACTCCATTCCTCGAAGAATTGCTTTTCCAAGTCCTTCTTTTTTCTTTTCAAGCAGATATGTGTCTTTATGTGTTTTTTGATAAGCTCGTATGATCTTTCCGGTCCCATCAGGTGAAAAATCGTCAACAACAAGAAAATAGCATGTGTAATGAGCAATATTCTTCGCTTTTTTATGAAGAGCATCCAGTAATATTTCGATATTTTCCCTCTCGTTATACGTGGGAAGGATAATAACCAGATTCATACCGTTTATACCCGTTCTCTCCAATAATTAAGAAGGTCTTCCATTGTTTTTTCAAACGGTATCTCAGGCTTCCATCCAGTTTTTGCAACAAATTTGGAATTATCTCCAACAAGAACTGGTACTTCTGATGGTCGCATGCGGCTTGGATCTTGCACTATTTTAACTTTTTCCTTACTCATTTTAAGAAGAATATTGAGCATGTCCTGGACAACCACACCATGACCAGTACAAATATTATATACATCTCCCGGATCGCATTTCTCAACAGATAGTAAATATCCTTTTACCATATCCCGAACATCCGTCCAGTCACGCTCGGCTTCTAAATTACCCACCTTTATCACCGGCTCTTGCTTTCCTTTTTCAATCATTGCAATTTGTTTTGCAAAATTTGATGTGACGAATGTTTCCCCTCTGCGAGGACCAGTATGATTAAATCCTCGTGTTCGAATAATTTTCATTCCATAAGAACAAAAATATTGATAGCCAAGATAATCCATAGCTACTTTTGATACGCCGTACGGACTTTGCGGACGAAGAGGGTTTGTTTCTTTAATAGGAGTCTCATCCGGATGTACTAACCCATATTCTTCTGATGAACAGGCTATCTGAATTGTACAATCAATCTTTGCCTGACGTGCTGCTTCAAATAAATTTGCAGATCCGATGATGTTCACTTCTAAAGTTACTGATGGAGATACCCAAGATGTCGGAACAAATGATTGGGCAGCAAGGTGGAAAATATAATCCGGTTTAATGCGGGATATTGTTCCATATAAACTGTGGGAATCTAATATATCAGCATCTTCGAGATGAAGTTTGTCTTTAATTGCTTCAATATGATCCATTCTTGACCGAGGTCGTGATAACCCATACACCTCAAATCCTTTTGACAATAGAAGTTCTGCTAAGTGACTTCCAACAAAACCTGCAATTCCTGTTATTAGTGCTTTTTTTGCTGCCATACAATATTTCCTCCTTATATATTATACATTACATCCGGCCTACTCCATAGTAGGTATACCCCAAATCTTTCATTGTTTGAGGATCATATATATTTCTCCCATCAAATAGTACTCGCTCCTTTAATCCTTTGGCTAGTTTCACCATATCCAACTGCCGAAACTCATTCCATTCAGTTAGAACCACGACCGCATCAGCATCTATTACTGCATCATATGAAGAAGAGGCAAATACAACCTCCTTGGGCAATACCTTTTTTGCATTTGCAATTGCAACCGGATCATACGCAATAACTCGAGCTCCACCACTAATTAACGCTTCGATGATTGTTATGGAAGGGGCAAACCGCATATCATCAGTATCTGGCTTAAATGAAAGACCTAAAACAGCAATTGTCTTCCCTTGCAACTCTCCATGAAAATGATTCTGAATTTTTTCTATAAAATGTAGTCTCGCTTCATCATTGATCACATCTGTTGCCTTAAGTAGTGCAAAATCATATCCATAAACTTTACCTATTGCAATTAATGCTTTCACATCTTTTGGGAAACAACTTCCACCATATCCAACTCCAGGATACAAAAAACTTCTTCCAATTCGAGGATCTAGTCCGACACCATCAAGTACCTTTTCCACATCAGCTCCAACTTTTTCTGACAGTATGGCCATGGCATTAGCGAAAGAAATTTTCACTGACAACATCGAATTAGCTGCGTACTTGATAAGTTCAGCAGTCTCTACATTGCATAACACCATTTTTGTATTTATTGGCTTATGAAGGTCAATAAGTAGCTTTTGCGCACGATCGGATGTTGTTCCAATCACAACCCGCTGTGGATGCATCGTATCAGCAATTGCTTGTCCTTGACGCAAAAATTCCGGCACTGAAGAAATAGCAAATGATGAACCAGTTGGTTTAGTTTCATCCAAAAGTGTTGCTACTTTCTTGTTTGTTCCTGGAGGAACTGTACTTTTAATCGATACTACTTTATATCCCACAAGATTTTTTCCAATTTCCCGTGCCGCATTAAATACTTCTGTTAAATCAGCTTCTCCATTTTCCTTCGGTGGAGTTCCGACTGCAATAAAAATGATTTCGGATGGAGATACTGCCTCATGATAGTTGAGAGTAAATCGCAAACGACCTGCATCAACATTTCGTTTCACAAGCTCTGATAATCCTGGCTCGTAAAACGTTGCAATACCCTTTTTTAATGTTTCTATTTTTTCTTTTGTTCTTCCCACTACCCACACGGTGTTGCCTAAATCAGCAAACACCGCAGCAGTGACAAGTCCGACATATCCGTGTCCAATAAAAGAAATTGTCATAGTATTTTCTCCTCTATCTGTTTAATTTCAATCAACCCCTCACGGAATGTATGAACTTTTATTCCGAGAGATTCAATTTTATCATGAGTAAGTACTCCATATTGCGGGATTGGTGCACGAGAAGCAAAATATTCCTCGAAAGTTGTTTTCGAAATGTTTTTTTGGTCTACTCTAAACACTTCTGCAATCATCATGGCTCCTTCATACGGAGAGAAACTATCAGCTCCTGGAATGTTATACACTCCTGTAGCTTGTATCGATATCAGCTTTTCAATCCCATGCGCTAAATCATCAATAAATGTAGCTGTCATTTTTTGATTGGTAGGAGCTGCAATAGGAAGACCTTGTTGCAATCTTTCTAAAATTTTATGCATGAAATCTTTCTTTCCAATAGGATGAGACCTGTATGGATTAGCTATCCTCACAACCAATCCTAACTCTCTTAAGTCTTTCACAATCTTCTCCCCTTCATATTTTGTTTTTGCATACCATCCTTGTGGATTTCCAACCGCTTCTTCGTTATACACATCTGCTTTCCCATCAAACACATAATCTGTTGAAAGATAAAGTACGTGTTTCCTTAATTTTTGACATACTGATGCGATATTTTTTGTTGCCTCTACGTTTACTTTCCATGAAATACTTTCATTTCCCTGGTCTTTTTCCTTCTCGGACGCCTGTACATCAGTAAATGCTGCAAAATGAAATACCCAAGGGGCAGATGAAGCAGTAAGTCGTTTTTCTACTTCATCAAATTTTGTAATATCAACTCCTGATTCTAAACTCAAATCCTCAAATACATGATTGTTTTTTAACAACTCAACAATTCGAGATCCAACGAGTCCAGATAAGCCAGTGCCAATGATATTCATTACTGTGTTCCTCCTGTTTTTAATTTTCTCCACCACGATTCGTGTTCTTTATACCAAAGAATTGTTTTTTCAAGCCACGCGTCAAAATCATACGCAGGTCTCCAACCCAACTCTTTATTTATTTTTGACCAGTCAATTGCGTATCTACGATCATGTCCAAGACGATCTTCTACATACTCAATTTCTGATTCGGATTTACCAAAAAAAGTTAGGATTTTATCGATGACCGAACGATTGTTAATATCCTGAGTCACCCCACCAATGCAATATGTTTCTCCGATGTTTCCTTTTTGAAGAACCGCATCAATTGCACGGCAATGATCTTCAACATATAACCAATCCCTAACATTTAGTCCATCTCCATATAACGGTATTTTTTTCCCTTCTATAAGATTAGTTATGGTAAGAGGAATAAATTTTTCCGGGAATTGAAACGGACCGTAATTATTTGAACAATTTGTAATAGTTATGGGAAGTCCATACGTATGGTAATACGCACGAACTAAATGATCTGATGATGCTTTTGTCGCTGAATATGGACTATGCGGATCATAGGGAGAATGCTCATTGAACTTTTGCTCAGATCCTATTTCCAACGATCCAAATACTTCATCAGTTGACACATGGTGAAAGCGTTTTACTTTTTGTTTCATCGCTTCTTCCAGTAACACGTGAGTACCGACGACATTTGTTGATACAAAAGGAGTAGCCTCGACTATTGAACGGTCGACATGACTTTCTGCTGCAAAATGAACAACAACATCGACTCCTTGCATTGATTTGGCTACATCATCGTAATTACAAATGTCACCGTGAATGAATGTATAACGTTTGTCATGTTCAATATCTTGAAGATTTTCGAGATTTCCAGCATAGGTGAGTTTGTCTAAATTTACTATCTGATCTTCTGTATGGTTCTTAAGCCAATACAAAATAAAGTTAGATCCAATAAACCCAGCTCCCCCTGTAACAAGTAATTTCATAGATTAGGTAATTTTTGTATTTGTAATTGGGATTCCTTGCACCCAATCATATCCTATTTCTTTATCATCATATTGTATTCTTCCTTCTTCCTGAGGATTATAAATTTTGCTCGTTGCGTAGACAAAATGACACGGCCCCTCGAGTACTTTCATTCCATGCGCAACACCCGCTGGAATCTTAAGGACAATATTATCCGGCGCATCTCCCAATATATATTCATTAGTCTCGCCTTTTGTCAAAGAACTGTCCCGTTTATCATGAAGTGCTGCTTTTATTTTTCCTGTTACACAAAACCACCAGTCAATTTGTGTTGCATGAATATGCCATGCCTTCACAACTCCTTCAACCATGTAGGAATGAGACAATTGTCCAAACCCCTCTTTAAAAAATTCATCCGTCACTCGAATAATTTCCTCAAAATATCCACGTTCATCAGGATGTCGTACTAATTTTTTTATCATGACTCCATCTATCATAGACTGCCTTTCTTCATTTTCTCTGCAACTTGGTTATTTGCACGCAAGAGCTCATCATAAGACGTTCCTGCATCAACCCACCAATTGATTATTTCGCACGTTAGATTTCCATCCTTTAAATACATGTTATTTAAATCCGTTACTTCAAGTTCACCTCGTGCAGACGGTGAAAGTTTCCTAATATAGTCAAATACCCTTTGGTCATACATGTAAATACCGGTTTGGGCAATATCAGATTTTGGTGATTCTGGTTTCTCTTCAATAGACAATACTTTTCCCGTATCATCAACCTCAATAACCCCATAGTGCTTTGCGTCCATTTGCATATGAATGCCAAAAACTTTTGCACCTGCTCCTTTTTTTTCAAACTCTTTAACAGCTGGTTTTAAATCATGATCAAAAATATTATCTCCTAAAATTACGCATAGAGCCTCATCATGAGTGAATTCTTCAGCAAGAGCGATTGCATCAGCAATACCACCTTTGGGATTATTCTGCACGCCATAATACATACGCATGTCAAATTCTTCCCCTGATTTGATTAAATTTGCAAATTGAGCAATTGATTTTCCATCCGTTGTCAACAGTACTTCTTTTATTCCAGCTCTTTGCATTGCTTCAATAGGGTAATAGATCATTGGTTTATCGTAGACAGGTAACAAATGTTTATTTGTAACCATCGTAAGTGGTCGAAGACGCGTTGCTAAGCCTCCTGCGAGAATTAAACCCTGCATACTATCTCCTTTCGAAATGTATATTTTATGTCCATAAAATGGTAAGCAGCAATATGATTGCTATTGCACCAACGAGACTGTATTCTATCACAACCTTCACGTGTAAATCTCCTTCGAGCGCATGATAGATCATTCCCCAAAGCACGTACGCGACAGCTGTCGCAACGCCTACAAATAACTGTATTGTCTTATCGTTTTGAGCTCCCCAAAAAGTAAATATACCTGAAGCAAGAATAACAGCAAGAACGACAAAATTGACATATGTTAGCTTCATAACAGCGCTCCTCTTTGCACCATTGTAAGGGCAACAAAAAATGTAAGAAAGAAGAGTATATGAGCAATATTATGACCGGCAACTCTCACAATCTTCTTTCTTGATATTACAATTCCATCAAGCACTAACACACCAACAATAAGACCAATAAACATGAATGTAATATCACGTGTAACGGTCGGAATATTAAAAATGGGCTTGAATACCGAAGAGCCTACCCCTTGAACTAATTTTTGAGGTTCTTCAACGGCAATGGCTACTTCAGGAATAACGGTCTCCACTTTTGGAACTTCTGCTATCGGGGATCCTCCTGCACCAAACATTTGAACAACAAGTGTTGTTTCTTCACCGTTTAATACACCATTAACAATGGCAAAACCAATATCCTGATACCCAGGTTTCACAATGTTGTCTTTATGAGTTGGTGACGCCATCCAGGCATCCACAACACCTCCACTGGTTGAAAAATTCTTCGCTAAATTCTCACCGGCAATCGTATATTTATATCCGGAATTCACAATAAACGACCAGGGAGTTTTCCCTTGCGGACTATTATGAGCCCAGTAATCGTGCGAAAACATATCTTGCGCTTTTGCAGCTGCAGCTTGAGACAGGGTCGCGTTCAGTTTAAGTGGATTCAGACCCAAACTTATCCGTTTGGCATTTGTTGAAGCAAGGAGCGCATCAACCCTAA
>CAYRFA010000040.1:0-6703 GCA_964423435.1 uncultured Gammaproteobacteria bacterium
CCAACGGAAACACAAATTGTGGCTATCGCAAGAGGTGGATTAGTCTTAGGAAGACTATTGTCTGATTATCTCAGTGTTCCTGTTGCGACTATCACCATTCAAAGTTATAAGGATTTTACGAAGCCAAGTGAGCTTATTATTAGCGAACATCTTAAAGTAAATATTAAAGACAAAGCAATTCTTCTTGTTGACGATGTAGCTGACCGTGGTATTACATTTAAACGCGCTGTTTCATATCTCTTGCGATTTAAACCAAAGTCTATTACAACAGTCAGCATGTTATGTAAAACACAATCGACATTTCGGCCGGATTTCTTTGCACAAGTAACAGATAAGTGGGTTATTTTCCCGTACGAAGTGACTGAAACAATTCTTCATATGATCAAAACATTACGTGAACAGGGAAAAACAAAAATAGAAATTCAAACAATGTTGGAATCTCTTGGATATTCAGATGCTGAAATTTATTTTGTCTGCAAGCACTATTTTAAAGAAGAACATTGTTGCAAATAATTAATTATCTCCCGATATACATTGCCATCTCGATGAGTCTACATGCATATCCGTATTCATTATCATACCAGGCGCCAATGGAAATCATATCATCAGAAATAACAGATGTTATCTGTGCATCAACAACACAAGATGCAGAATTACCTATGATATCTGATGACACAAGTGGATCATGAGAAACCAATAATTTCCCACGTAATTCCGTACTCATGCTCGCCTTTTCAAACATAGCATTAATCTCTTCTTTTGTTGTTTTTCGAACCATCTTACAGGTTATTGCAGAATATGAACCGCAGATTACCGGAACCCGTATTGCGATCCCGTCAAATTTTCCTCTCATTTCTGGATAGCATGCAATAACTGCTTCTGCAGCACCTGTCGTCGTAGGTACAATGTTTGTTGTTGCCGCACGACCACGGCGAGGATCTTTTGACGACCCGTCAACAAGATTCTGATTTGCTGTATATGCATGAACCGTTGTAAGCATTCCTTTTTCAATTCCTATCTGTTCATGAAGTAATTTCATAATAGGTGCCACACAGTTTGTCGTACATGATCCGTTAGAAATTACTGTTTCACCGTGATATTTCTTTTCATTTACTCCTAAGATATATGTTGGAATTGCCGGATCTTTTGAGGGAGCCGAAATGATAACTTTCTTTGCACCTCCTGTAAAATGACCTTCAGCTTTTTTATCTGTAAATTTTCCCGTACATTCAAGGACGACATCAACGCCATGAGTTCCCCACGGAATAGCTGATGAATCATCTCCGGTTAAAAGCGCAATTGTTTGACCACTATATGATAGCTGATCTGTTGTATGACTAATAGGCTCAGGAAAATGTCCGTATACAGAATCATATTTAAGCCGCATCGAGATCGTTTGAGCATCGTAGTTCCCTTTTGTATTAATGGCAACGATATCAATCGGGTATTTTTCCTGAAGAACAGCTCGAAGAACGACAGTTCCAATTCTTCCTAATCCGTTTATACCGATTTTTATCCGTTTTTCTTCCATATATTTATCATAGCCTATGCTTCCCATGCGGGCAATGTGCCTTTTGTCAACAATTCAAGTAACATTCCCCCACCTGATGCAATGAGATTTATTTTATCCTCTACACCAATATGTGATACCGAAGCCTTGGTGTCACCTCCCGCGATAATTGTATACGCGGAACTCTCTGCGATTGCTCGTGCGATTGCGAGTGTGCCTTTTCTTGCATCTTCTTTTTCAAAAAACCCAAGCGCTCCTGACCAAATGATGGTTTTTGATAGCGCAATATATTTTTTAAATTCTTGTATATCATCATCGCTTAAATCCAATTTGTCTTCTCGAAGTTTTGCTACATATATTTTATCTCCCTGTTTTTGGGAAATAAATAAAGGAAGTTTTCCGCCGATACAGATATAGTCAGCAATGGGAATAAGGCTAGGAAGATATGAAAGTTTATCTTCTTTTGCTCCACCTAAAATAATTGTTATTGGTTTTTGAGGATTTTGTGTTACGGTAAGTATTTTTTCTACTTCGCTTATAAAGGCCACACCATAATATGCGGGTAATTCTTTAAAGAGCATGACTGACCGATGTTTTCGGTGCGCTACTGTAAGAGCATCGTTGACATAACAATTAGAAATTTTAATTAAGACTTTTAAAAATTCCGCATCATTTGATTCCTCACCCGACCAAAAGCGTATATTTTCAAGCACGCTCACATCACATAATTCATAATTCTCAATATCTTTAATAAACTGGTGACTGACACTCATTTTTTGATACTCTTCAATAAGCGATATAAGCGCTTCGTATACAGGATGTAACGATAACGATTGATCATTTCCCTTTGGTCGACCCAGATGACCGATAACACAAATTTTGCAATGTTTATCTAAAAGTAATTTTATTGTCGGGAGTGATTTTTTTAACCTGTCTGGATCCTCGATTTTCCCCTCATACATCGGAACATCTAAATCCATTCTTAAAATGACTTTTGAATTTTCCGGAACTTCATTCACCGATCGAAGCTTCATAAAATAATCATACCACAAGAGATATCTAACTATTTCTTCAATATGGTTACTCCCCAGGAAGAGTGGTGAATTTCGCGATTGATTATTTCTTTACAATCGTCCTGGTGATTTGCTATTTCGTCAAAGACACCTATTGATAGCGTAGCTGCATCACCTGCGGCAAGAATTAATAGATCGCCCTTTTCAAATGGAATATTTGATTCTTGGGATGACCAGTTGTAGCGTTCTCGTCCAAGAGCATCTAATTCATTGTGTTGTTCTTCATTAATATACCCTAGTAATCGGCGCTCCCCGTTTGTCCTTAGCTCATACATGCTCCCCTTTCCAATACATCCGATCCACGCAGCGCGTGTGCCAATATTACATAGTACACCCTCAACATATGCTCCGAGCTTGAAATTTGATTCTTTCTGTTTTTGAAATAATGCAATATTTGTTGTTCGGAGTATTCGTTTTAGTAATTTCTTCCGATCTAAAAAATAATATTTTCGTCTTCGGATCTGTTCATATCCCCACAGTGACGTGTCAACAGCAAGTTTTGCCGCTGTTGGAGCTGTTGTAAATACTGTTCCATGAACAAGCGAAAAAAAATCGGTCTCAACATTTCCATACGCAATACCGGAATCTGCCTCTGATGATGTAATCGTGGTCCAATCCATGCTTCTATTATATAATAGGAAGACAATGAAGATAAAAAAAAATATTAAGCGGTACGGAAAATTTGCATTTTGGCTACTTCCAATAAGCGTTGTCTTGTTTGTTTATTTATCCATTTTTAAAGATCTCCCCTCACCAACTAAACTTGGTGCATATGATGTTCCGCTTGCGACAAAAATTTATGACAGAAACGGAACACTTCTTTTTGATATTTTTACTGATCAAAATAGATCACTTGTCCCTTTATCTGAAATTCCAAAATATGTTCAAGAAGCAACAATTGCAATTGAAGATAAAGATTTTTATAAACACCAAGGGGTTAATCCCATTGGGGGCATGCTGCGTGCGCTCATTGCAACAATTTCAGGAAAACAACTTCAAGGAGGTTCAACTATCACCCAGCAGTTAGTTAAATCTGCGCTTCTTACTCCAAAACGAACTATCACTCGAAAAATTAAAGAAATCATTCTGTCGTATTGGGTCGAACTTATTTACCCGAAAGACAAAATACTGGAAATGTACTTAAACCAAGTGCCATATGGCGGAACTGCATGGGGAATAGGAACTGCTGCAGAAAAATATTTTGGAAAAGCGGTAAAAGAACTAAGTCTCGCCGAAAGCGCACTTCTTGCTGGTCTTCCGCAAGCTCCCACGTTATATTCACCATTTGGAAATAATCCAACTCTTGCAATAACCCGTCAACATGAAGTGCTCCGGCGTATGACTGAAGATGGATATATAACAAGTATTCAAGCTGAGGAAGCAAAAAAAATAGAATTGATTTTTAAAAAACCAACTAATATTAAAGCACCGCATTTTGTCATGTATGTCAAAGAACAACTTGTTGCTAAATACGGAGAGCGACTTGTGGAACATGGAGGACTCAAAGTTATAACTACACTCGATTTACCCCTCCAAGAATTTGCTCAAGATACAGTTGCATCGGAAGTTGCTAAACTTGCTTCCACGCATGTTACCAATGGGGCAGCGCTCGTTACTAATCCTGCAACAGGGGAAATACTTTCCATGGTAGGAAGCGTTGATTACTTTGCAACCCCTTCAGGAGGATTCAATGTCACAACTGCCCTACGTCAGCCCGGTTCTTCCATTAAACCAATTAACTATGCAATTGGCATTGAACGAAAATTAGTAACTCCTGCAACGATGTTTTTAGATGTTCCGATGTGCTTTGGGGTCATCAACCAACCGACGTATTGCCCACATAATTACGATGGAAAATTCCATGGACCAGTACAGCTTCGGTTTGCCCTTGGCAACTCGTATAACATACCAGCGGTAAAAATGCTTGCCATTAATTCACTTCGGGATATGGTTGCATCAGCAAGTGCATTTGGACTCACAACTATTACAAATCCTGATAATTATGGCTTATCGCTAACTCTCGGTGGTGGAGAAGTACGCATGGTAGATATGGGAGAAGCATTCGGAGTATTTGCAAATGGTGGCATACGAAGAGATTTAGTTTCAATAAAAAAAGTTGTAGACCGAACGGGAAAAATTCTTGAAGAATATTCAGATCCGAATCTTGATAAAGAAATTCCATCGCAACTTCTTTTGAAAGGAGAACGGGTACTGTCCCCCGAAACAACATTTCTTATCTCTCATATCCTTCTTGATAACAATGCCCGGCAAGACATGTTTGGACCATCATCACTTTTGGTTATTCCGAACCATGCGGTATCAGTAAAAACTGGCACAACTGATGACTTACGAGATAATTGGACTATTGGATATACCCCGTATATTCTCGTAGCTACATGGGTTGGAAACAATGATAGTTCCCCCATGAATCCCTGGCTTGTCTCGGGTGTCACGGGAGCAGCGCCTATTTGGAATAAAATAATTCAAAAGGCGCTTGCTGGAAAGCCAGATATCTGGCCAAAACAACCTGATGGGATTGTTGGAGCACAAATTTGCACTACATCAGGACTTCTCCCTCCGAAAGATGGTGATGGTGATCGAGGGTGTCCAACAAGATTTGAATATTTTATTAAAGGAACGGTGCCTACGGAAAGAGAAATTTTGCGTCAACCGGTTCTTATTGATAAAACAACGGGAGATCTTGCAGCTTCCGGAAAAACAGACAATGTTGAAATGCAGGATCATACTTTGTTGAAGGATCCGTTATCCGTCTATTGTCTTGATTGTCCGCATCCGGACAACAAACCAGTGTTTATCCGACCATAACAAGAAATTCCTTATTGTAATAATTTCCATCTGTGGTATAACACGAGAAGGAATATGCGTAAAATTCATCTTTTTTCCCGTGACACTCAAATACATATCAGGTCTTTTTTCATCGGTATTGTCGCTGCTATTGTCTTTTTATTCCTTCCATATTTTATTTATTCATGGCTCAAAGTTCTTCCCAATCCATCAATGCTTACCCGCAGGGATTTAGAAGTTTCAACAAAGATTTATGACCGTAATGGCTCTCTTCTTTATGAAATTTATGCAGATCAAAACAGAAATCCGATTCCAATTGGCGAAATTCCAAAAAATATTATTCAGGCAACGATCGCCATTGAAGATAGAGATTTTTATCGTCACAACGGATTTTCTCTAAAAGGCATATCCCGTTCACTATGGGAAATCATTGTTCATCACCGTATTCAAGGAGGTTCTACCATTACTCAACAGCTCATTAAATCTGCTCTTCTTACGCCAGATGTAACAATTGTAAGAAAAATAAAGGAGATCATACTCGCATTTTGGGCAGAACGAATGTATACAAAAAATCAAATACTTGAAATGTATTTCAATCAAGTGCCATATGGAGGCACCGCATGGGGAATTGAATCAGCAAGTCACACCTATTTTGGCAAATCAATTAAAGAGCTAACCCTTGCCGAAAGCGCACTTCTTGCAGGACTTCCTGCTGCCCCATCTGAATATTCACCATTTGGTAGTCATCCAGAAAAAGCATTCTTCCGACAAATAGAGGTGCTCAGACGAATGAAAGAGGATGGATATGTTACTCAAGAAGAGATGGATGCTGCGTATAAAGAAACAATTCACTTTACTACTCCAAATGTATCCATGCGGGCTCCTCACTTTGTCATGTATATAAAAGACATATTAGAAAAACGGTATGGAACTCGACTTGTTCAACAAGGAGGCTTGAGAGTTGTTACGTCTCTTGATGTGACAATACAAGAAAAAATGCAAGATATTGTCACGAGTCAAATAAATAATCTTTCATATCTCCAGGTTGGCAATGGTGCTGCACTCGTTACTAATCCAAAAACAGGAGAGATTCTTGCAATGGTTGGAAGCCGCAATTATTTTGATACAAAACAGGATGGAAATGTCAATGTTACTACAAGCTTGCGTCAACCAGGATCATCAATAAAAGTGGTAACATACGCGCTCGCTCTTGAGAATGGGTTTACTCCTGCAACCATTCTTGATGATTCCCCAGTTGTATATACGTATCCTGGATATCCATCATATGCTCCGGTTAATTACGATGGGAAATTCC
>CAYRFA010000041.1:0-6633 GCA_964423435.1 uncultured Gammaproteobacteria bacterium
GGATTTGTGAATATTGATACTGCTGTTGTTTTTCAAATAAAACATGACGAGGGGGTTCCTCCAAGTGTCATTCTTCTTCATGTGGAGGAACATGCGATGCTCATGTCACTTTATCGTGTGGGAACATGTGTGGGAACGAGAACCATCCAAAAAACAGAATTTGTTGTAGAAGATGTCGAGACGGCCATCAAAAGTTTTTCTGATATTGAGGTGCTCCCCTCTAGAATTCTTCTTTTTGGAGATGACACAATTAATTTGGAAACCATACAGTCACAGTTATTAACACATCAATGGCCAAATCGTGTAAATTTTCTTCACTATCCAAAAATTGACGTCATGTCAATGGAAGATGTTGCAAAAGCAGTAGCACTTGCAGGGGCAAGTGAACTTGCGCGAGCCATGGGAATTGACATTGAAGACAACGAAGAAGAATTGAGCGAAGCGAAATCCCGCTCTGCGGGAGAAACTGTTGTTGCACAAACGCCACCACCATCAGAAGAAAAAGAATTGTCTCCTGAATCAACAATAGAGGAATTTATTACTGAAGAGCAATCGAAAGAAGTGAAAGATGTTGTTGAAGAAATAGATGAAGCGTTCGATAAAGACACAGACAGCGAGCGCTTGGAAGAAATAGAAATTACTCCTGCAGATGCAAATGTTGTTTCGGTATCACCAGAGGTATTAGGATTTGGAAAAAAACAAAAAATCCGTATACAACTCCCTAAATTCCCAAAAATTCCAAATATGCCAAAAATACCAATTCATGGGATTGCGCTTCCATTTGGAATTATTGGAATGTTCACAGTTGTTCTTTTAGGATTTCTCTATTATCTTCTTCCAAAAGTAACCATCACGATTGGTGTAATGCCGCAGATAATTACGAAAGAAAAAGCAATTACAATCTCAACAACCGCAACCGTTGTTGATGGAGAGAAATTTATTGTTCCAGGAAAAAAACAAGAAAAATCTATATCTGGAGAAAAAACTCTTCCAGTGACTGGAAAAAAACGCATCGGTGATCCAGCACGCGGAACAGTAACTTTATATAATAAAACAACCACAACAAAATTACTCAAAAAAGGGACAATTATAGATTACAAATCTTTAGAATTTACACTTGATAGCGATGTCTCTGTTGCATCAGCAAGTGAATCCATTGGTTCAATTACTTTTGGAACAACACCTGCCATTGTTACGGCAATAGCTATTGGGGAAGAAGGAAATGTGGGAGTTAATTCCGAGTTTTCTGTAAAAGGATATGACACAAGCGTTCTTATTGCGAGAAATAGTCAATCGTTTGCTGGAGGAAAGAGTCGGGAAACAACAGTGGTGTCGCGAGCAGATTATGACGCACTTATCAAGGCTCTTACGGATGAGTTGGTTGTGAAAGCAAAAGAAGAGCTCTCTCAAGGAGTTGTAGGAGGAGAAAAATTAATCGAAACAACAATCAAAACAACGGTTGCAAGTAAAACCTTTACAGAAGAATTGGATCAAGAAGCAAAAGAGTTACATGGGAAAGCAATAATTACAGTTACGGGAATTTCATACAAAGAAGAAGATATTAAAACTCTTCTACTGACGCTTGCTTCCAAAGACATTCAGTCTGGATATATTGCAAATGAAGGAAGAACGACAATCACTGTGATAAACCCAGTTCTTAAAAAAGACGGATCTATTACTGCACAAGCTTCTATACAATTGGTCTCTATTCCAAAAATTGACGTTGATGGGATACGAAAATCACTTGTAGGAAAATCATTTGCAAATGCTCAAGCACTTTTAAAACAAATTCAAGGAGTAGGAAATGCAGAGTTTGTGTTTAAAAGATCCATGAGAAATAAACTTCCGTTAAAAGCAACAAATATCACCATTGAGGTTGTTATAGCCCAGTAATATGCCACTGTACCGTTATGTAAAAGCGAACCCCAAAAAACCGATAAAACGCTCGGTATACATATCATACGGTCTTATGGGTACAGGAGTACTCATTTTATTGTGGACGCTTTGGCCAATTCTTTCGTTTTCAACATTTGCTCAAGCACTGACAAAGACAGTGTCTCCAGTTGGAGCAAATGGAGTTTTTTCCGGTCGCACACTTACTCCTATAGCACAAGCAGTTGATATTCAAAATCCAAATACATGGTTTCCAACTTCTCCTCAAAAGCACGTGACAGCGAAAGTGAATACATATACCCTTTCTATTCCAAAACTTAAGATTAAAGATGCACTTGTGACAATATCTGGAGATGATTTAACAGTGAGTTTAGTGCATTATGGAGGAACTCCACTGCCTGGACAGCACGGGAATGCAGTAATATTTGGTCACTCAACTCTTCCTCAATTTTTTAATCCGACGAATTATAAAACAATTTTTTCATTGCTTCCAACTATGAAAATTGGAGACCTTATTGATGTCACGTATGATGGAATCAAATATGTCTACAGTGTGTATGATATGGTTGTTCTAGAACCAACTGATCTTTCTCCACTCGAACAACGATTTGATGATTCGTATATGACTATCGTGACCTGCGTGCCACCAGGAACATATTGGAAAAGGCTCAATGTAAAAGCACGAATTATGAAAACACCGTAATTGTCATAACATGATATACTATGCAAACAGAATATGTTTAAAAACATGATAGCACCAGTACAAGCGTGGCTTCTTTCTCAAGGAAAATGTGTTGGATGTGGAAAACCACTCTCTAAACCTCAAGGAAAAGGATTGCTTCAGATAACGTGTTCATGTGGACGAATGTATATGTATGAGGCCCAGTCGAATAAATATAGGAGGGCTACGCTCGATGAAATTAAATAATGTTGTAAAAATCCGCATTTTTGTTTCCGTGATTATTATTTTCCTTTCTATATTGGGTGGATATCTTTGGTGGACGTATACAATGGAGCCAGTCGATAAAAATGATACAACACCAATTATTTTCGTTGTTCCCCGTGGTCAAGGATCAAAAGAATTATCGAAGCGACTTGCTTCAGTTGGGCTCATTCGAAGCCAAATCGGTTTTTATCTTCTTGTTCGCTTTTTTGGAACGGATGGACAAATCCAAGCAGGAGATTTCAGATTGAATAAATCCATGGATGCAAAAACCATCGCTTCAGAACTTACTCGTGGTATGCTTGATGTGTGGGTGACAACGTTGGAAGGATGGAGAAATGAAGAAATTGCAATGGTTCTTTCTAAAAATTTAAACATACCGGAAAAAGAATTTTTGGAAGTAGCTCAAGAAGGATATATGTTTCCAGACACGTATCTGATTCCTAAAGATGCAACAGCTGGAGCAATTGTTTCGATGTTTATCGGTAATTTTAATAAAAAGGTAACTCCGGAAATATTGGATACGATCAAAAAAGAAGGGATGACAAAAGATGAACTTGTTATTATTGCCTCGCTGGTTGAGAGAGAAGGAAGGACAAATATTGATAGGCCAATTATTGCAGGTATTCTTCTGAACCGTTTGAGAAGAAACTGGCCACTTCAAGTTGATGCAACGCTTCAATATGCTCTTGGATATCAGCAGAAGGAAAAAACATGGTGGAAAAAAGAATTGACTGATGAAGACAAGAAAATTGATTCCCCATATAATACCTATCTCAATCCTGGACTCCCTCCTGCTTCAATTGCAAATCCTGGAATTGAAGCAATCAACGCGGTCATTAATCCTCAAACAACAGAATATATGTTTTATTTGCATGATAAAAATGGCGTGGCGCATTATGCAAAAACTATTGAAGGCCATTTGGAAAATATTGCGAATTATTTAGAGTAATTTCATGAAGCGACTGTTCTATTATTTGATTTGTTTTTTTGTTTGTTGTTTTCTTCCATTTTCAGTTCGCGCAGAAGAGATTCGTGATTTTAAGACGACGATAATAGTTGAAAAAGACAGTCTGATGAGCGTATCAGAAAATATCACCTATGACTTCGGTGCCCTTAACCGTCATGGGATATTCAGAACTATTCCAATTACAAAAACCAATGATCAAGGAGAGAAGTTTAAACTCGATATTACTGGGATAGGCGTTGAAGACGATCGGGGAATGCCGTATCAAATGCAACAGTCATCTTCCTCAGATGAAATGACGCTCAAAATTGGAGATCCAAATAAAACTGTTACTGGTGTCCATACCTATATTATTTCTTATACTGTGAAAGGCGCCTTTGTTCCATTCTCTGATCATGATGAATTATATTGGAATATCGTTGGTGCCAAATGGGAAGTGCCGATTCAAAAGGTTAAAACAACAATTCAATTTCCATTTGCGCCACAAGAAAGTGGTATGCAGCTTGCTTGTTACACAGGTGCATACAAAAGTACATCTCAAGGATGCACAATTTCATATAAAAATGGTTTAGTAACTGTTTTCTCAACAAGTAGTTTATCCTCAGGAGAAGGATTATCTATTGTTATTGGATTTCCGAAAAATTTACTGACCATTACTGAAGCAAGAAAAGTTGATACAAGATTATCAAACATTCTTGGATTTATCTTGAGTATGCTATTTCTTCTTGCAGGATTAGGTTGGTATGTCATTGCTCCACTGTGGATTATTATTCAGTGGTATAGAACTGGTCGTGATCCAAAAGGAACAGTGGGAGCAGCGCATGTCTGGTTTGATGTACCAAAGTTAAAAAATGGAAAAATTTTGACACCTGGGGAGACAGGAACGCTTATGGATGAAACAGCAGACCTACGGGACATCACTGCAACAATTGTTGATCTTGCCAGACGTGGGTATATAAAAATTATTGAGCAAAAGAAAAATGATTTCTATTTAGAAAAAATAACGCCGAAAAAAGATACGGGAATGGATGAATTTGAGAAAAAACTATACAACGGAATTTTTGATGAAGATGAAAATATTAGGATCAAAGACACAGATTTAACTTCTCCAGTTACAACCACAAAAGCAGAATTGTACGAAACTGTTGTACGAGATGGTTTATTCCCCAAGAACCCGCAAAGTCAACGAACGCTATATTATATTGTTGCAGGAGTAGCTTTATTTACAGGAAATTTTTTTCTTGCGGCTGTTGCGTTTTTATTCGGAAGATCAATGCCTAGAAAAACGATTGACGGAGCTAATGCGGCGAATATTGCTTCTGCTTTGAAAGGATTCATTGTCTCACAAGATAGGCAGTATAAATTTCAGGCTGAAAAACAACTATTCTTTGAGAAGATGCTTCCGTATGCTATTATTTTTGGAGTAGAAAAAATTTGGGCAGAGAGGTTTAAAAATATTGATATCCGTCAACCTTCGTGGTATCAGTCATACAATAATAATGCGTTTACAACGATGTATTTAGCAAATAGTTTGAGTCACAGTTTTTCATCAAGCGTAATGAGTGCCGCCACCCCAACGCGCTCATCATCCGGATTTTCCTCAGGGTTTTCCAGTGGTGGTGGGTTTTCTGGTGGAGGTGGTGGTGGAGGTGGTGGTGGAAGTTGGTAATAGCTAATACCCTATAATAAAGGTATAATAGAAAAGGAGACATAGTATGGCAAGATTTGTTAAAAAAACAGCACAAGCACCATTTGAACTTAAATCTCAAACAAATACCGTGCATATTTGTATGTGTGGGTTATCAAAAAATCAACCATTTTGCGATGGATCACACAAGAAAACGATTAATGAAGATATAAAAAAAGTATATATATACAGCGACGAAGGGTCGCAGAAGGAGGTGTGCGATTGTGGCAGCGACAAAAAGTGCGACTGCGGAAGCGCGTGTTGTGAGAAATAAGTAAAAAGTGTTTTTTAAAGAAAGTATTATTATGGCAATGAAATTGTTTGTTGGTAGTTTATCGTATAACACAACTGATCAAACGCTCCGCGATGCATTTTCGCAAGCAGGTACAGTCGTCACCGCAACGGTGATCATGGACAAATTTTCCGGTAGATCCAAAGGATTTGGATTTGTCGAAATGAGTTCAGATGAAGAAGCCAAAAAAGCGATGGAAATGTGGAATGGGAAAGATCTAGATGGTAGAACTCTCATCGTAAACGAAGCACGTCCTATGGTTCCCCGAGATCAACGCCCAGGTGGTGGATTTGGTGGAGGTGGTGGACGAGGTGGATACAGTGGCGGCGGAAGCCGTGGTGGATTCGGTGGTGGTGGACGAGGTCGTGGTTCAGATCGCGGTGGACGCGATGATCGCGGTGGACGCGATTGGTAAAACAAAAGTATGATAAAAGCTTTTGCTCTTATTATTGGAGGAC
This sequence comes from uncultured Gammaproteobacteria bacterium, assembly GCA_964423435.1. Classification (GTDB taxonomy): domain Bacteria; phylum Patescibacteriota; class Microgenomatia; order UBA10105; family UBA927; genus CAIJMI01. The sequence continues at coordinate 6,241 of CAYRFA010000041.1, forward strand.
TAATGGCTGTTGGTGTATTAGCAGTGGCTTTTAAAACAATCACAGGTGAAGATACATGGATTTGTTCTGGTGGAACGTGGGTAAAACATGGAAAACCATTTTTACCTCAACCGACATTTCCTTGTCCTACTCTTGAGTTGACGCCAACGATCAAAAAGAAATAAAAAGAGTATAAAATAAAAAACAGCCTGTGATCTTCATGGGCTGTTTTTTGTGAGTAATTTTCCTCGTTGACAGGATGGAAAATACAGGTATAATACGAATTAATTGAATAGCCTAAAGAGGTGAACGATCATTGTTCACTTCTTTCTTTTGCGTTTTTATTAAAGAATTTATAGGGATTTATTGTTAATGGCCAAAGACAATCACTCTCATCGATTATATTGGGGAAAA
>CAYRFA010000042.1:0-6381 GCA_964423435.1 uncultured Gammaproteobacteria bacterium
CAAGCATCTGTGTGCCGTATTTAATAAACGCACCAGATTTTGTCAAAATATTAAACTCAATACCAACATCGATGATGGCTCCTTCTTTGGAAATCCCATCATGCATCACATCAAACTCAGCTATTCGAAATGGCGGAGCAACTTTATTTTTAACGACTCTCACCCGATGACGACTACCTATCACCTTGTCTCCGTCTTTGAGTGATTCAATTTTCCGTGAATCCAGACGAACGGAAGCGTAAAATTTCATCGCAAGTCCTCCGGGAGTCGTCTCGGGATTACCAAACATGATACCGATTTTTTGCCGCAGTTGATTGGTAAACATAACAACAGTTCTTGATTTGGAAATAACTGACGTCAAACGACGAAGCGCTTGCGACATGAGACGCGCCTGAACTCCCATCATGCTGTCTCCAATATCTCCCTCTAATTCCGCTCTCGGAACAAGTGCAGCCACTGAATCTACGACAATAACATCAACGCCTCCACTTCGAATTAAGGTTTCAGCAATTTCCAAAGCCTGTTCACCTGAATCCGGCTGAGAAATAAGCATATCTTCAAGTTTTACTCCGAGAGTCTGTGCCCATAACGGATCAAGCGCGTGTTCAGCGTCAATAAATGCAGCAGTTCCTCCAAGTTTTTGTGCTTCAGCTATAACAGACAAACACACGGTTGTTTTTCCTGATGCTTCCGGACCATATATTTCAACAATTCTCCCACGTGGTAGTCCTCCGACGCCAAGAGCTAAATCGAGTGGCAATATTCCAGTTGGAATCACATCTATAGTCAGTTTATCTGTGGACTTTTCACCAAACCGCATAATCGACCCTTTTCCATATTGCTTTTCAATCTGATCCATTGCAAGTTTTACTGCTTGAAGCTTTGCGTCAACAGCCATATGTACTCCTTTATTTCGGGCAGAAATTATTATCTGAAGTGTCATACCATTTTTACACAGTCGATGGTAGAATACAAGAGATCACACGGGATGTAGTTCAGTTGGTAGAACGCACGGCTGGGGGTCGTGAAGTCTGCGGTCCAAATCCGCACATCCCGACTTATGATAAAAGGAGTTCTATTTGATATTGATGGAGTCTTAATTGATTCATTTGATGCAAATTTAAAGTTCTATCAAGATCTATTTGTTAAAGCAGGCTTTACCCCTCCAACAAAAGAAGATTTCCTCCCATTATTTTCAAAAACAATGAAAGATGTCATCAGAATACTCACAAAAAGTGATACTGAAGAAGAAATACAAAAAATCTGGGAAATGGGAAAAAATCGCGTTGTACCTTATCCGATACATTTATTGCATTCCCCAAAAAATTTACAAGATATCATTGAAATTCTTCACAAAAAATATTTTCTTGGACTTGTGACGAGTAGAATAAAAAATGGAGTCTATGATATTCCTCAATTACATAACTTAAAACAATATTTTGATGTTGTCGTTTGTTATGAAGATACTGAAAATCATAAACCTCATCCAGAACCCCTTCTTTTTGCAGCAAAACAAATGAACATTTCACCAAAAAATCTTATCTACATTGGAGACCAAGAGAATGATATAAAAGCTGCACAAGCAGCTGGAATGAAAATTATTATTTATTCAAAAACAACGTATTTCACCGCAGATACTTGCACAACTAATTTTGATGCACTTCCAAAAATTATTGAACAATTATAAAAAATGAAATACACTGATAGACTATACGGAACGATTTCAATAACAGAACCAATTATATTGGATCTCATAAAGAGTAAAGCGCTCCAAAGACTGAAAGGTATTGATCAGGCGGGATATTTTGATGTATATGTTCCCAATACGCATCATACGCGATACGAGCATTCTCTTGGCGTATATATTCTCTTAAAAAATTATGGAGCATCTTTACAGGAACAAATCGCAGGACTCATCCATGACGTATCTCACAGCGCTTTTTCCCATTGCATTGATTATGTCTTTGGCGCTGAAAAACAAAAAACACATCTTCATCAAGACTACATGTTTTCTGATTTTGTTTTAAAATCCGATATTCCAAAAATACTAAATTCGTATGATATAGATATTTCATATATTCTAGAAGAAAAAAATTTCCCTTTGAAAGAAAAAGAACTTCCCGATTTATGTGCTGACAGAATTGATTATTCACTTCGGACTGCAATTGTGTATAACGTCATAACTAATAAAGAACTATACTATTTTCTTCACCATTTAAAAACAATTGATACACAATGGGTATTTGACTCGTATACGTCTGCACAAGCATACGCTAGTCTATTTCGAATATTAAATAACAATTTTTATTCCGGCCTTCCATCTGTCACCATGTTTTATACCGTCGGACAGTATGTTAAATATGCCTTAGAAAAAAACTATACAGACTGGAATACGCTTTACACCACAGATAAACAGGTCATTTCGCAAATAAACAGTCATTTATCATCCGATACACATCTTCAACAACTCTGGAAGCGAATGAACAATAAAGTAAAAGTACTCAATGATCCAATAAACTATGAATCAAACGTATTTGTAAAATCACGACTTGTTGATCCTCTATTTCAAGAACAAGGAAAAATCATGCACATCTCAGACAAGAACAAAAAATGGAAAACCATAATTAAAACTGAAAGCGAACCAAAAGAATATTTCCTGCGATTTAAAGAACAAATAATATTTTAAATAAACTATGACACTAATCAATGAAGAACATCTAAGTCAACCACCTTATGAGAAACAACAGTTGAAATGGAGAGAAGAGTCAATGGTTCATCATGATATGAACATGAGTGGAACGCTTTGGACTCCTAAAGAAAATAATGCAGCGCCTCTCCCCTTACTCATTATGGCGCCAGGTTTTTTTGCAGATGAAAATCAAGAAATTGTTCAATCCATTGCTGATAGATTAGTGCGAGATCTGAAAGTAGCGGTTTTTACCATGAATTATGATCCCGATGACATTTGGTCATACACCTTAGGACATAAACAAAGTCTTGATTATACAGTTGAGCATTTGCGTCGTTTTGTTAAAAAAGTAGACGCAGAAAAAATTGGTCTTCTTGGCGTATCTTATGGAGGAAGTATAGCGCTCATTGCACATGAAAAAAGAAAAGCTATTATTTGTTTGGGGGCGCCAATAAATCCATTCACAATTATGGACAGACCTTATTTTAAACAATTCACCCATCCCGCAGAAGATGGTGCCAAACTTATCGGAGCAAGACAAGTTCGAGTTGCTTCTGAATTTGAAGACCCGATTTGGTATAAACAACGAAATCCTGCAGATATAAGAGATGAAATAATGTTACATGAATACAGAACACTTCCATCACCAGTAGTACTTATTCACGCTAATGAAAAAGAGAATGGATTAGTACCTGCAAAAGAAGCTCAAATAATATATGAAGCAGTACCACATGGATCGCTTTTTATTTTAGATAGACCAATACACGAAAAAATGACTCCTGGACAAATACACAATTTTCAAGGAGGATTGCGAGAACCAATGCTCATGATTATTAAAGACGCTGTAGAAAATCTTCTTATAAACGACACTCCTTCATGGTTAATGAAGTGATGTTTTAAATCCCAGTGCTAATTCTTTCAACTTTGATTCTGGATTTTTTGCCAGGACAAAACCCGATGCTAATATCACTCCTTTAGCCCCAAATTCAACAGCATGTTTTGTATCCTCGCCTGTTGAAACACCGGCGCCGATAATAAGAGGGTGTTTTACTATGCTCACTAATTTTTTTATCGTTGCCTCTTCTTGGGAAAATGTTGATATTCCGGTTCCCACTAAATCTTCTCTCTCATAGGCGATGTAATCCGGATTGAAAGAATCATATTTAATGACTTTTTCAATATCAAACGCTATAACAACGGTTTGTAATCCATATTCTTTCGCTATCTCTAACGTCTTTTTGACCTGTTCTTCAGATATTTTATGTTCGCTATGATTAATAATCACTCCCGTTGCACCAGCATCTTTTAAGGAATATAGTGATAACCAGCCCATATGTTTCCCCGGTTCAATGGGATCCATACACTGAGCCCACACTTCTATTCCCAACTCTTTTTTGATCCGATAAATATCCGTTGGCTGAGCTGCTGGAATGATCTTCACTCCAGATTCTTCACTTACTTTTTTTACACAGGATAACAAGGCAATTGCATTATCCCCTGTTGCCTCTTTATATGTCTTTAAAGATAAAATAATCATATGGTGTTATTATAATATAATCTGTATAATCACGGTATTATCTATTTATGAATCTGCCCATTTTTTATCCATTGAATGAAACCAATTCCATTTCGTAAATCCCTTTCCGCGCTTATTCTATACTACAAGGGTCCACATGATGACGATGAGGATACTGTAATGTGCGCTAAAGGAATTGCAGAAGCGCTCCGGAAACGCGGGCATGCCGTCAAAAAAATTTGTGTGACTGAAAAAAATTGGCGGAAAGCGGCACAAATCCCCGGAGATGTGGTATTTAATTTAGTTGAGGACGATGATTGGAAATTATATTTACGCGTGGGTCATAGACTTGAACAATTAGGGAGGGTGCAGGTCGGACATGATATGAAAAGCTTTCGGTATGTCATCAATAAATCATTAGTAAAAAGAAGAATGGCGAAGGAACGGATTACAACGCCTAATTTCAAAATTTTCAACAGAAGATCTTCTATCAGATCATACGGATTGTCTTATCCTATTATTGTAAAACCAGCCCGGCAGCATGCCGGCATCGGCATTGCGCAGGATTCTGTCGTCAATAACTTTGACGAACTCAAAAAACATATAAGCAATCTTTTTTCACAATTTCCCGGCGAAGTAATTGCAGAAGAATACATTGACGGACGGGAAATCCACGTCACAATACTAGGCAATGATGTAAACATTATGACGCTTCCTTATTGTGAGATTGGATTTGGAAAAAAATCTAAAAACAAATGGAAAATATATACCTATAATGCAAAATGGGACAAAAAATCTTGGGAATATTGGAACGCACACGTTCAATCGCCTCCTGATATATCATCATGTTTACAAAATAAAATACAGGAGCTTGCTTTGAAAGCGTATACTACTTTTGCTTGTCGAGACATCGCACGATTTGATTTTCGGATTGATTCCAAAAACACTCCATATATTGTTGATGTGAATATGAATCCAAGTTTAAATTATTATGATGAAGAAGATGCAACCATCGCTTCTGTGTATGCACTCAAATGGACTTATGATCAGTTTATTGAAACTGTCGCAGGGGTTGCATACCGTCGAGTCCTTGGCTCTTAATTTGCTGTAAGCTTCTGAAGAAAATATATTCCGATACCGATGCACGCAATAGAGATAATTGCCTGTAAACTAAACATTTCTTTCACAGGTGTCTTCGTTGCAAATCCGGCTGCAAAATATCCAAATACCGCAGTTCCAGCTGACCAAAGAGGCAAGAATAATCGCAAAATCTGACCTCGATCCTGCAGCTTAAAAATAAAGACCCAAACAAAAAAAGCAGACACTACCGCATATATCAGTAACCATGGATTCTTTTTATGACCATCTATATACTGTTGATAAAAAATGTAGGCAAGAAAATCGCCTAAGAAGGATACAAAAAAATAGAATAACGTCATTGTCATACTATTCGATAGTCATTAACGTTTTGGACTTTGCTTACGTGCGCGAGCCTTCCCTGCAAATCCAGCCTTTCGTCGTTCCTTGGCTCTGGGGTCGCGGGTCATGAACCCACGCTTTTTGAGAATCGGACGGAATTTTTCTTTATCTACTTTTTCAAGGGCTCGGGATACCGCATGAATAACAGCTCCGAGTTGACTATATAACCCTCCACCGTTTGTTTTGAGACTTACAACAAATCGTCCAACAGTATTGGTCGTTCGAAAAGGTTCTGTATACATCTTTTTCAGCACTTCACCGGGAAAATAGTTTTCTACCGACCGAGCATTCACAACCATGTCACCTTTCTTTATTTCTTTTCCATCTAATTGCATCGTCTCATTTTTCACAACATATAATCGTGCGCGAGCAGTCGAGGTTTTTCTTCGACCAACTGCTTCATAATATGTTATTTTTTCCTCGCCCACCGTAGCTTTAGCGGAGGTGGGTTCTTTCGTTTTTATTTTATCCATAATTATTTATTAAATTTATCTTTATACGGATGATCAGCTTCTGGATAAATATACAGTCTGGTCACTAATCGATCCCGGAGTTTATTTGTTGGAATCATTCCCCACACAGCATGCCGTATTGGCTCAGTTGGTTTTTCTGCAAGTACCTGCCAAAATGCTTTTGATTTGAGTCCTCCCGGAAATCCTGAATAGTTCCCATAAAGTTTTTCTTTTGCCTTTTTTCC
>CAYRFA010000043.1:0-6349 GCA_964423435.1 uncultured Gammaproteobacteria bacterium
TGATGTCGTTGCAATATTTGCAATAAGTGAGGAAATAGAAGCGATTCTTTCTTCAATATCGCCAAAACTTGTGACAATTCGTGACGCGTATAATGTGCTGTCTATATGCGCTTCTTTCGAATGAACACTGTCTACAGTTAGTTCTCCAGCAATTGTTGCATCCATGTGAACTATTAAATTTTCAAATGAAGCAACGCCTTCTGCAGATATCGATGCAACCGGTTCATGATATTCATTGGTGATAACAAAGTTGGAATCAACTGTGGATAATTGCACTTTTACTGAATCACCAGAAAGGGGAGAGATGATATTTGTTCTTAAATTGTCAATATTTGCTAAAGGAGAAATAATTTTTTGTGGAGTAAATACTTGGGTCATTTCTTGGATTGCTTTGACAATATAGGGAATAAGAGAGCTTGATGAAAATGTCAGGAGTCCATCTTCAGGATTTTCTCGTACAAGATTTGGTACAACGGTTTGAACTTCCTGGGCGATAAATCCGGATTCATTTTTGTTGCCTTTGATAAAATCAAATGTGACTGGACGAAGTTTACCAACAAGATCAAGTGCATTCCCCGTAATTGTATTGATGTTTTCTTTTAAGCGTACGTCTGATGTGCATTGGCCCACTTGTCCAGTAACCGTATTAATACAAACTCCCGTTGCGCTGACTGCTGATGTCGAAAGATCGTAAAAGTTACCATTTGATATTTTTACGTCTCCCGTATTTCCATCAAGAAGAATAAGCGCACTTGCGGTTGATGTTGTGCTTGGATTATCAGATGGATCAAATGTTGTACTTCCGAGTGCAATGCTGCGATTGACTACTGGATAAGGAAAAATAAGATTATCCAAAATTCCGAGTACTGGTGTACCATTAATTCCTCCCATGCCCATTTCACCCGTTGGTCCAGCAACGCCAGTTGCTCCGGTAGCTCCTGTGGCACCTGTTGGACCACCTATACCATCAACGCCAGTTGCTCCTGTTGCTCCTGTTGCGCCGGTTGCTCCTGTTGCGCCGGTTGCTCCTGTTGGTCCACTAACACCATTTTCACCAGTGGCTCCAGTGGCTCCAGTGGCTCCAGTGGCTCCAGTTGCTCCTGTTGCGCCGGTTGGGCCACTCCGTCCAATTGTTCCAGTTGCACCTGTAGCGCCAGTTGCACCTGTTGGGCCAGTTACACCAATAGCTCCTGTTGCCCCTGTAGCGCCAGTTGCTCCTGTTGGGCCAAAATCACCGGTTGGACCAGTAATTCCAAGTTCTCCAGTTGCCCCAGTTGGTCCTTTGTCACCAGTTGATCCTGTTGGTCCAATTTCTCCAGTTGCTCCAGTTGCACCTGTTGCGCCAGTTGGGCCATTATCACCGGTTGCTCCTGTTGGTCCAATTTCTCCAGTTGCTCCAGTTGCACCTGTTGCACCAGTTGGGCCAACAAAGCCAGTTGCACCTGTTGCGCCAGTTGACCCAGTTGGACCTTGTTCTCCGGATGTTCCAGTGGCACCGTATATTCCTGTTGCACCTGTTGCGCCAGTTGATCCTGTTGGTCCTAATACTCCAGTTGGGCCATTTGTTCCTCCTGTTCCTGTTGCGCCGGTAGCCCCTGTTGCGCCTGTTGCGCCTGTTGGACCAGCATAACCCACACTACCAGTAGCCCCTGTTGCGCCGGTAGCCCCTGTTGCGCCTGTTGCGCCTGTTGGACCACTCCGTCCGACATTCCCCGTTGCACCAGTAGCCCCTGTTGCGCCTGTAGCTCCAGTTGCTCCAGTCGGGCCGCTTGCACCATTTTCTCCAGTTGCGCCTGTAGCTCCAGTTGCGCCAGTTGATCCTGTAGCTCCTGTTGGTCCAAGATCGCCAGTTATTCCAGTTGGACCAATCTCACCAGTTGCTCCGGTTGCTCCGGTTGCTCCCGTTGGACCACTTACACCATTTTCTCCAGTTGCTCCGGTTGCTCCGGTTGGACCTGCAATACCAGTTGCCCCGGTTGCTCCGGTTGCTCCCGTTGGACCCATTGTTCCTGTTGCCCCTGTTGCTCCTGTTGGACCACTTGATCCTGTAGTTCCATTTACACCAATACCTCCAGTTGCACCAACTCCTCCAGTTGCTCCAGTTGTTCCTGCTGCTCCAGATGCGCCGGTTGAACCAGCAACACCACTTGCTCCCGTTGGACCAGCTGAACCAGTTGTTCCTGTTGCGCCTTGTGGACCAATAGCACCACTTGCCCCTGTTGCTCCCGTTGGACCAGCTGAACCAGTTTGCCCTGTTGCACCCAATACCATTCCTATTGACCCCGAAGGATTTGAAGGAGTAGGATTTGGTTTTGATAATACCGTTGTTTTTTTTGTTTCAGCCGCTTTTGAACTTATTGATCGTTGATTTTGTACACCGATCACTTGTGTAGCGACAATTCCGATGCCAAGAAAGAGAAGAAATACTGCGGCAATAATTGGCCACGGTGTTTTTTTCAAAACATGAGTAAAATGGAGTGTGTTTTGATACAGTTTTCTATCTTTTGATTCATTTTTTATTGGTTCTACAATAATGTTTTCATTTGTTGAAACAGGGAGTGGTGGAAGATCTGATGTTGGTTCTTTTGATAGATCTTCAAGTTCAGAAGGTGTCGTGTGTAATTCTGAAAATGTTGGGTCTCCTGGTAATTCATGTTCGGCCTTTTCAGCCAAAGGCTGATCGTCCTTTGGACGAGATTGAGGTAAAGTCGGCATTCGTTGATAGGGAGTGCGAGATTTTGTGATAGCGAGTAAATCATCAGGATAATATCGTCTAGCGTTTCCATTGGTCCTCGCACTATAAATAAGACCTGCCTTTTCCCATCGAAGAAGCGTGTTTTTTGATATTTTTAACATGTGAGCCGCTTCGCTAAGAGATAAAGGACGTTGAGGTATTTTGATATCTTTTGAGTTATTTAAGGATTCAAAATTTGAATCTGTTGATATACTTTGTTTTGTTTTGATAACATCAATTGCTTTTTGAGAAATAAGATGAATCCCATTTACATCAATTGTTGCCTCTAGTTTCCCAACCTTTATCCAATTGCGAATAGTATTTTTTGATAAAGAAAGAAGTTTTGCGACCTGACCTATAGTGAACTGTGATGGAGTTGGTAACATTTTCATATCTCTTTGTGTGAAACGTGTAATGAGTGACCATTGTTAGTGTGTATGCCTGTGCGGAGAAAAGTTGAGGTATTTGGGTGGGTTTTTGAAGTAAAGATTTTGGTCATACTAGTATTACATCGGGGATGGTGCTGAATGTCAAATAGCCTCAACAACAAATATTCATTCGAGGCTAAACTATGGGGTAGTATTTTGTGGGAAATAAGGTGTTAATTATAGGATATATTTGGTCAGTTATTATATAATGATACTAGTATGTACTGTTATATAGCCAAAATTCATGCAGTTTCTTTTTCTTTGAAGTAAAATAGTTGAAAGAACGATTTTTTTGATACAACAATGAATCTATATCCCATAATAAGAATGGTGGAATGAATAAATCATTATTAAGTGATTTAATTTTGCTTAATAAAAATAGTGAATAGATTAGAAAAACTGCAGGATAAATTTTCATAGTAGATCAGTTAATATATCATTAATAATACTTTGATATCTTATTATATATTTATATATTAGCTAATATAATTTGATTGTATTTACTTTTTAACATATTTAAACATCACAATTTGCGCAAGTGAATAATTTTTGTTACCCTACATATATTGTATGAAACATATATTTAAAGAAATTTTACGAGATGCGCGCGAGTGGAGTCGAGGATGGTGGTTTTATCTGGAACGACACGCGGTACGATTCGGAAAAGTGTTCGAGTCAAAAAAAGATATTTTTGTTGATATCCTCATGGCCCGTAGAGGAACGTATCAATGGCCATTTTTACATATTTCTCTCATCCTTCTAGCTATTTTTGGAGCAGCGAGCGCACCCATACTTGCAAGTTCTTATCCCGGAGCAATTCCGCAAACACTTGCTGATTTTACTCCTCCATCAGCTGTTGCTGTCACTCTCGATCCAAGCATTGGAGTTGACACACAAGTGTCTGATAAACCAAGAGATCAAGTTATTGTCTATGCAGTACAAAAAGGGGATACTCTGAAAAAAATCGCGGATCAATTTGGAATTTCCGTTGATACCATCAAATGGGCAAATGACATGAAGGGTGATGCGCTGTCAATTGATCAAGAATTAAAAATCCCACCAGTGACGGGTATTGTGTATAAAGTACGGGAAGGGGATACGATTTATACGATTGCAAAAAAATATCGTACAGAGGCACAAAAAATTGTTAACTTCCCGTTTAACGACTTTTCAGATATCGAAACATTTGCTTTGAATATTGGTCAAACCCTTGTTGTGCCAGATGGTATGCCGCCAATAGCTCCAGTTGCAACATATAAATTTACCCCATCAGTGTTTGCAGGAGGTACGGGTCAACTTGCTTGGCCCACTAGTGGTGTAGTCACCCAATATCCATCGTGGTATCATAATGCTCTTGATATAGCGAGTCCAGCAGCTCCGGGAATAGCCGCTGCTGATAATGGAATAGTCATTTTAGCTGAGTATTCGAAGTGGGGATATGGTGATCATGTGATGATTGATCACGGAGGAGGGATTGTTACGTTATACGGACATATGCAAGCAATATATGTAAAACCGGGAGACAAAGTAACCAAGGGACAAATTATTGGAAAAATGGGTTCTACAGGAAGGTCAACAGGAACGCATTTACATTTTGAAGTCCGGAAAAATGGAGCAGTCGTCGACCCGCGGTCGTATCTGAAATAGCAATCAATCTTACACTATTGCTAGCAGTTAATCTCTATTGATTGCTAATAGTGAGGCTAGTATACTTGATTTCACCGGGCCCGTAGTATACCGGTAGAACGACTCCGTGGCACGGAGTAGAAAGGGGTTCAATTCCCCTCGGGTCCACAAGTTATTTTTTGGGCCTGTAGCACAGTTGGTAATGCGCCGCATTCGCATTGCGGAGATCACCGGTTCGACTCCGGTCAGGTCCACAAAAAAAATACTGATCCGCTTATTGGCGGACAGCATGATAAATAGAGGAGACTATTATTCAACTTCGATGGAAACGCCAGCAACTGTTCCATTTGTCGCATCCATTTGGGTGCTTATGAAAGACCCAACGATAGCTCCGATGCCAAGCATCAAGGCTACCATAACGACAAACATCCAGCTTTTCAGAAGAAGAAGAAAATTTTTCTTCTCACCTCTTCGAACTGGTCGCGCAGCTTGCTTGCGGCGAACGACTTTTTTCTTCATACGCTTTTAGCGTTGCATACTTTGCTACTTGTTGTCAACCCCTTGACAAAGATATTTCACAACCCTCATAGTTATTAATATATAAGGAAGCGCGTGAGCGTCTGCTTTGGGGTTTGGAAACGAGATGCGCATCTAAAAAATTGATTAGACGTAGAATTACCGCAATAAATAAAGGATTTATTCAGATCATCCCAATGGTTGTTTTGGCCGTTGTAGCAATCTCTTCTTTTGTTATTATCAACAAAGTTCAGACCGACCAACAAGATGTTCGTAGCAGAGCAGCTACCATACCTAAAGCATCACCTACGCCAATAAAGGGTTCATCTAAAGACACATCATCAAAATCACCAACAGTTACACTAAAACCTCCAACACCTACTGTGTCTACCACGTGCTCTGGTGAATATAACGTAAAAGCAATTGTTTCAGGAATCGTGTGTGATGGCAATTCAGATACGGAAGATGATTTTCAACCTGGTAATCCAAAATGTTGTAAAACAAAAGCAAAATGTTCTGGTGAATATAATGTAACAGCAAGTGTTCCAGGAGTAATATGTGATGGGAATACAGATACGGAAGATGATTTTCAACCTGGTAATCCAAAATGTTGTAAAACAAAAGCAAAACCAACCTCAACACCAAAACTACCCACAGCAACACCGAGACCACCTACCTCAACACCTAGACCACCTACGCCAACATCAGTTGTGTGTACAAATGGGTATAGAAAAGCCATTGTTCCACTCGTTATTTGTGATGGAGATACTAGTACAGATGATATATATCAACCGGGAAATGGGAATTGTTGTAAATCCATTCCCCACACTCCAACACCGACAGCAGTAAAAAAAGATGTCGCTAAAGCTACCCTAACACCAACTATTAAGAAAGATATTGTTAAATCAACTCCAACACCAACAGCAATAAAAAGTGGACTTACAAAAGCTTCTCCAACACCAACAGCAATAAAAAGTGGACTTACAAAATCTTCTCCAACACCAACAGCAATAAAAAGTGGACTTACAAAAGCTTCTCCAACACC
>CAYRFA010000044.1:0-6080 GCA_964423435.1 uncultured Gammaproteobacteria bacterium
CTCAAAAATATGCAATACTCAAGACTAAAGAAATACGAAGAAAATAAACAGGAAAAGAAAATAGCCATTTCCATCATTGGCATCATTGCTATTTTTATTTTTCTTGGGGTGTTCGGTATCAAAATTCTTTTTGGTTTTAGTCTGCTTGTTGATAAACTTCGGGGAACACCACAACAGCAAGTCTCTCAACAGCTTATTTTACCTCCTGATTTCGATCCACTTCCTATTGCAACAAATAGTGCAACCATTGCTGTATCAGGCAAAGGCCAGGCGGGAATGACCGTCATTGTCTATATCAATGATATGGATACGGAAAAAACAACAGTTGATAAAGATGGATCATTTGCAATACCAGTAGTTAAACTTATTGAGGGATCAAATACAATCAGCGCCAAACAAACGGATGATAAGAAAAACGTGAGTGCGTTATCAGAAGTATTCACCGTCATAAGTAAAAAATCTAAACCTACCCTTGATGTTTCCTCTCCAATGGACAATCAACAAATACGACAGGAACTAAACACTATTACCGTCTCTGGGAAAACAAATGACGAAGCAAATACTGTTTCTGTCAATGAACGTCTGGCCATTGTTCGAAGTGACGGATCTTTCTCCTATGATCTTACCGTCCCTGATGGAGATTCAACAATTAAAATTATCGCAACCGATACAGCGGGCAATCAAATAACAGTTGAACGGAAAATTAACTACGGGAAATAGCTCCAATGAATATCCAAAACCAGATGAGAATTTGTGGATAAAAAAGTGTATTGACAAACACACTGTGAATAACAAGAGCAGCAAGGATTGAAAAATATGCCCCATAGAGAAGTTGCTTTTTTAAAACTATACCTAATCGGATAATATAAATGCCGACATTTGTAAATCCAGCAAACCCGATTATTCCGGTCGTAACAAGCATAAATAGCATACTGTTATCTATTTGTCTCATCGCAAATCCGTTTCCAATAATGGGGGATTTAATAAAAAGTTGAATCCCCTCTTGCCAATTGGTTACCCTTGCCGTCACCGACCACATGCGGCCAATTTCTGTTGATATGCCTCCAAGAGAAGGTAAAAGGAATATCGTCAAAGGAATTAAAGCAAGAAAAAAAATATATTTCCATTGTTTTGTTATCCATATAAACACAATCAATCCAACAACAAGAGCAACAAAACTGCTTCGTGAATAGGTTAATAAAATCGCAACAACAAGCATGATCTGCGATAGAATTATCTGTAATTTTGATTTTGTTTTGACAAACAAATATAACCCAAGAAGTAAAGAAACCACCATAAAGACGCCTACAAAGTTTGGATCAAAAAGCGTAGAAAATAACCGGTAATAATGTGGATCCCAACCGAGATAACTTAAGTTGCGAAGATTCGGATATAACAGGAGTTGAAAAAATCCGATGATTGCGTATCCAATACCAAGACAATACAACCATTTCAGCCAATAGAGTTGAGTTTTTTTCGATTGCAGAACTAAAAAAATAACTGATACATAGAGAAACAATCGAAGAACATACAAAAAGCCAATAAACGTACCCGCGCGAAGAAACAGATAAACGCCAAAAACAAGTATCAATGGCTTAATAAATGTTATTTTTATTTTTTTTATATGAAAAAGAAGATAGCAAAAAATAACAACATCATGGGAATAAAATGCAATATTAGGCGCAATCTGAATTCTTCCGATTTGCCCAGCAAGAAGACTGATAAATAACAATATCTCCCACATATTAGATATTCTTTTGCTGTAATTCCCAAATTTTACCTCTGGTTAAAAACGAATGGAAGCTCATCATTATGGCAATAACAAGTCCGGCAACGCCATCAAGAAATCCCAATCGAAAGATATAATTTTGAATGAATTTCGCTATTGGATACATAATTATTTGCAAGGCTGACGTGCGAATTCCTTGGTCAAAAAACACTTTTGCGTTTATCGTCGTATACCGG
Organism: uncultured Gammaproteobacteria bacterium; assembly: GCA_964423435.1. Lineage (GTDB taxonomy): Bacteria > Patescibacteriota > Microgenomatia > UBA10105 > UBA927 > CAIJMI01. The sequence goes on from CAYRFA010000044.1 coordinate 1,966, forward strand.
TTGATCTGACTTAGAAATGCTGAAACGCTTTTATGTGGGTAATGCAAAAGGGGAGTGGTGAAAGAGGCGACTGGTCCACGTACATTCCATGTCTCATGTACTGGCCGCACCCAAACACCTGTACCTTTTTTTGCAAGTCTCAACAATTTAACATTGGCTGTTTCTCCGTATCGTAATTCTCTGCCGAACAATATATCTTTTCTATTTACATAGTATCCAATGTACTTGTCATCCTTCGGCAAGCTCAGGATCTCTTTTTGCAATGCAATAGGAACTATTTCATCACTATCTACAAACAACACCCACTCGCCTTTCGCTTTCGCAAGTCCAATATTCCGTTGAGTCGAAAAATCATCGTTTAATGCGTGTTGAATGATAATGACATCGTACGGTTTAACTACTTCCAACGTTCGATCGGTCGAATTATCATCCACAATAATCCGTTCATCGCACCATGAAACACTTTCAAGTGTTTTGCAAATTACATCCTCATTGTTATGAGTTAAAACGACTGCAGAGATCATAAACTTTTTTTGCAAACACAGACCAGTTATATTTTTCTGACTGTGTTGATGTTTTCAATTTCTCTTTTGTTAGTTTAATCATAGCATCTGTTATGGTTTGTATGTTTTTAATCGAAACTCCTATCCCCGCTTTGCCAACAATCTCGGGCAACGCACCGCTTTGAGTATAGATGATAGGACAACCGCTCGCCATTGCTTCAACAGCGGGCAAACAAAATCCTTCTGTTTCTGATAATGCAAGTAGTGCTGTCGCTCCTTTATACCATTTCGCCAATTCCTTATCTGGTACGTACCCCAAAAAATGAACGCCTTTTTGTGATGTAAATGACAACCCAATACCTCCGCCGATAATAATTAAATCATACGGTCGCCCAACTTGCTTTAAAAGACGTGTAAATGCGGCAATAGCTACTGGTATATTCTTTCCTGGCTTAAGAAGCCCGACAATCAAAAAATAGGGATTTTTATTAACAGCTTTGGCTTTATTATTCTGAAAAACTTCACTAACTCCTGGATATGCGACCGTAATATCTTCGGATTTCATACCATATGTCTGAACAATATCCTGTTTACTTGCGTTTGAAATAGTGACAATATGCTCAGATCTTGCAACAAGCGAAGCTGTTTGCTTGATAAGGACGTTCGCCTGTTGCCCATATACTTCAAGGTGATGCAAAAAACCCAGATCGTAAATAAAACCAATTGCATTTCTAACTCCTAGAGGCAATGCTTGGGATAATCCTAAAAACATATCTACGGGGTGCAACGCAAGTTCAATGGGAAGCCGTAGTTTCATGTATCCCGTTGAAGGGGTAAGCGAGATATTTATCATATTTGCCCTAAATTCCTTCATCGTATCTTTAGGAATTGGAGAAAAACTGTATAACCGATACGTATTTGAAGTATCAATGGAGGATAGATGTTTAAGTAATTCTCGTGTGACGCGGTGGACACCAACGTTCAACCTTTCATCTTGAGAAGATATTGCACCTGCATCAACACCTATAACCATATCGCCTCCCAATAGGCTTTTGCTATCGACCATGCAAAGAAAAAATGTGCTTTTATACCCACCCAGCCATCCAATATTCCTTTTCCACGCGTAAGGCCCATAATAAACATGTCGAAGAATGTTGACATGGCTTTCCAAACCAATTCAGTTTTCGAATATCCTTTTTCCTTATGCATCATTGCAAGCATTCGTACGTATATATCCACTCTCTTTAAACCTTTTCTTGATAAATATTTGTTAATTGAACCATAGTGATAAATATCAACCTGTATTTGTTTGGTTCGTTCTGCTGGAATCGTGACCTCTTCGTGAACTCTGTTTCTGTATCGGAATTCGTGACGATTCCGGAAAAGCCGCATCGTATAATCAGGATAAAACAATCCATGCTTTAAATAATGTGTATTGTCGTAATACCACCGTCTCCGAAACCAATATCCATCAATGTTTTTATCCTTAATTAATTCTGGAATAATCTGTATTGCTTCAGGACTGAGTTTTTCGTCAATATCTAAAACCAATATCCACGGCTCTTTGATTTTTGCAAGTAATGCATTTCTCGCTTCCGAAAAATTCTGAATCCCCTCCTGTTTAAGCGTCAAAACTTTAATATCTTTCATATCTTTTGAACAAGAATAGTAATTAGGCCACCCGTATTAAAATATTTATCTGAAATTAAAGATATTAACCATAAAATAATTATTGGTATGTATAATAATTTCGATAAAATTGTTTTAATGACAGGATTAGATATTTTGTTTTTAATTGATCCTCTAATATTTTCTATGAAAATGTAAGGATAAGTCCATGTTGATTTATATATAATTTTGAATTTATTTGATAATAATATTTTTTCAATGGTTTTTAATTCAAAATGATAAACATGATCAGGCACACACCACCAATCCCATTGATTTCCAGTTATAGAAGCTAATAAGCTTCTATAGTTAGGAACTTGAATCAATATAATTCCATTTACATTAAGGATTTCGTATATGATTTTAATCGTTTTATATAAATCAATGTCATGCTCAAGAACATCAAAACAAGTAATACAATTAAAATAATTAATCGGAAATTTGGCTTCTATTAAAGATTTATTATAGAAATTTCCTACTAATTTGGTACTAGCTTTGTTTATAGATTCTTTATTTATATCAATTCCATAACTTTCCCATGAGTTATCACTATATTGTTTTAAAGTTTGCAGGAATAATCCCGTGCTACAACCAATATCTAAAATACGACCTCCTTTAACAAGCTTGTCAATTTGCTTAATTCTTTTTCTAAAGTTTTTGTTTAGTCGTTTTGACAAAATTTTCTCGTAATTTTCCAGATATATAGATGAATATGTACTTTCATTTATCTTTTCGGGCAATAAGCTCTGAAAATATGTTTGTAACAACAAGCATTCATAACATTTAAACAGAGGTGTATTGTTAATAGTTTTGAAGTATTCTGTATTTTTGCTTCCGCAATAATAACAAATATATTCTCCTTTTTTCCTCATTGACATATTATTTTAAATATAGATACTCTATTATTAATGTGACGAAGCTAAAATTGTTTTTATTTTTGATAATCACAATTCTAATATATTCTATCACTTCTTCTGTTCAATCCGTTTATTATTCAATCTACAAACAATATAAAACAACGCCTTTATTGGTTAACGGACCATCTTTGTGGGAAATTAATAAAATACAGTATCCCTCGGTTATTTTAGATAATGGAATATATAAAATGTGGTATTCGGGCCATAACAATTATTATTGGAGTATTGGTTATGCCGTATCATTGGATGGAATTAATTGGTTTAAATATCCTTATAATCCCATATTAACGTGGGATAACAACGTATCAAATCCAAGACATTTTATTACACCAAGTGTATTAAAAGATGGTGATATATATAAAATGTGGTTTACTTCTTCATTTACAGATCATAATGATGGCGATTTTACCATCGGATATGCTGCTTCATCCAACGGCATATCATGGTCTAATATCAATTATAGACAATTAACTTCCTCACAAAATTGGGATAATATTGGTCTAACTCATCCAAACATAATTAAAATTAATAATACTTATTATTTATATTACGCTGCTAGAAAAAATCCATACGAATGGACCATTGGTTTTGCTACTTCAACAGACGGATTAAACTGGTATCCATATTCTGGTAATCCTGTTATTCAAAATAGAACTAATTGGTGGGAAAGAGGTCATAATATTGGCCCCTACGTATTGTTTGATTCCACGAACAATAAATATCAAATGTGGTATAACACCACAAATCTTGGATCAATTACTAGTATCGCCTATGCCGAATCTAACGATGGAATTACATGGATTAAACCAGTTGAAAAAAATCCAGTATTATTAAATGAAATTCCAGATACTTTTGACTTTAGGGGTGTAAGTCGACCATCTTTAATGAAGATTGGAAATACATATTTATTATGGTATGCAGGAACTTCGCCTTTAAATACATGGAACATTGGTCTTGCTTACTTTGGGGATACGCCGGTGGCGCAGCCGACGCCGAGCGGATCGCTATTTCCAAATATCGCTCCGAC
>CAYRFA010000045.1:0-5740 GCA_964423435.1 uncultured Gammaproteobacteria bacterium
CTATTTTTGAACAAGACGGGTTTGAGGCTGATGATGTCATCGGAACATTGTGTAACAACAAACCAAAAACAATCAATCAGGTTATTATTGTCACCGGTGACCGCGATCTTTTACAACTGGTCACAGACACAACAAAAGCATATATGCCCACCAAGGGGTTATCTGAAGCAAAATTGTTTGGACCAGCTGAAACAAAAGAACGATTAGGAGTCGACCCGACACAAATACCTGATTACAAAGCGCTTGCCGGCGACCAATCAGATAACTATCCGGGTGTCCCTGGGGTGGGACCAAAAACAGCGACAGATCTCATAAAAAATTACAAAACCATAGAGTTGTTATACAAAGCAGTAGATAAAAATACTGTTAAAATCTCGAGTGGATTAAAAGAAAAACTCACTAAAAACAAGGAATTAGCTATTCTTTCAAAAACCCTTGCGACCATCCGCACCGATGTACCAATCAACACACATGTTGCGCCACTTACGAAAGAACAATTAAAAACTCCTGCTGTGATAAAGCAATTTGAACTTCTTGGTTTTACAACACTCATAAAAAGATTACTTGGAAATGGTAAGGCTCAAACAAAAGGAACACGAAAGAAAAATGAGGAACACAAAAAATCGGTTGATGAACAAATGTCGTTAGTATAATTACTATATATATGTTAGATCTATTGTGTGGACATGATGAATGGACTACTGGGGTATCAGCTGAAAACAGAGCTAAACAGTTAAGATCGTTGTTCGGTGAATTTGAAGATGTAACGGGAGGCGAATTATCTATAGAAGGTCTTCGAAGTGCACAAGCTATTTTAGATATCGGTATGGAAAAAGGTGGTCTGGGAATAATGTTAAGGCAACTGGGAATGGGGGGGGTTATTGTTGGTGTTGATCCAAAACAATATCCAGATGGACTATATGCGAATTATTCTCATACAAGTTTTACCAGCATCCAAGCTGCTATGGACACATTAAAAAAACAAACATTTTCGCATGTGCTCTGTATGGCTCCTCAACCATCAGACGTTGGCGCTTGGGTAATGAATCATTGGAAGGAATTTTCTTTAAGTGAAGAAGGTATGGTTTTTGTAGCAACTGAACATCCGTTTCCGCTCGTAGATGGATTTACTCAGTATAAAAGTGTTTCTGGTTACAAAAATCTATATCTAGCAAAAAAATAATTTATATGAACATTGCACTCGTCCATGACTATATAAAAGAATACGGGGGAGCGGAACGAGTACTGGAAACGCTCCATGAGCTATTTCCTCAAGCGCCCGTTTATACAACTGTGTATCTACCTGAATATCTTGGTCCGCATAAAAAAAGGTTTGCTTCGTGGAACATCAGAACCTCATGGCTTCAACGCATTCCTTTTGTTGCAAAACTAATAAGCCCGCTTCGACTCATTGCTCCATCAATATTTCGTCATATGGATCTTTCGGCCTATGACCTTGTCATTGTGTCAGCAACGGGCGCATACGCACCCAACCTCGTTAAAAAAGGTAAAGCAAAGCTCATCTGTTATTGTCATACACCGCCACGATATCTCTATGGCTACGCGACAGCAAGAAATTGGAAGAACAATCCAGTGTTACGAATTATAGGGGAATTTTTCAATCACTTCCTCAGAATTACTGATTATGAGTCAAGTCAAAATGTTGACCAATTTATTGCAAATTCAAAAGAAGTGGCTTTGCGAATTAAAAAGTTTTATCGAAAAGATGCACTTGTTATCTACCCGCCCGTTGATATTCCACTGCAAGCAAAATCCAACCGCTCGAGAACATATTTCCTTACAGGAGGACGACTTGCAACTCCAAAACACATTGATCTTGCAATTACTGCGTGCACCAAATTGAGTTTGCCGTTAAAAGTATTTGGGAAAGGATTTGCTGGATATGGAGAAGAACTCCGTGCTATCGCAGGTCCAACAATAGAATTTGTTGGAGAGATAACAGATGTTGAAAAGTGGAAACTGATGCGAGGAGCGAGGGCTTTTCTTTTTCCGTCAGAAGATGAAGATTTTGGAATTATTCCTGTTGAGGCAATGGCATGTGGCACGCCGGTTATTGCCTACCGTTCCGGCGGAGTAGTGGAGTCGGTAGTAGAAAGAAAAACAGGATTGTTTTTTGACAAATTATCTATCTCTTCTCTTTCTCAAACAATCAAACAGTTTGAAAAAATGAAAGTGGACTGGTCAAGCGTATGTATAAATCAAGTAAGAACGTTTTCAAAAATAAGTTTTATGAAACAAATGCGAAATGTAGTCAAAAAATATTAACCTTCTCTTTTTTTAGAACGTTTTACACGATCTGCTTTAATTCCGTATCCAAGACAAAACATCTTTTTTCCTCTACTTCCATTTGGTGCAATTCTCGCTTGACCTTCAAAAGCAAGTGGATAATATTGGGTTCGTGGAAAGGCAGTGGTTAACGCAGCCATAAGTCCGGGGATATTATATTGATTCCACCACTTTCCAAAAACTTCGCTGGCTACATAACTTAAAAACTCATAGGATCGAATATTAATTTTTTCTTGTTCATCACCACCTTTTTTGGCTTCTTTTTGAAGGTTTCTTCCCATAATAAGTCTGTCTATTACTAATCGTCCTCCTTTGTTGTGATCAACATGAAGAACAAGAGTCATCATATCGTCTTTTCTCTTTTTTTCATGACTTCGAAGAAGAGGGGTAAAGGGGACAACATTAAGTATAACCGAATCATGAGTGCAACTTAATGTCCAGGCGCAATGCTCATCACATAATGTCTCATCAAGTTTCCCCTTTGGAATACGACCAAGCACTATTTCAGTCAGTTGTGGGTGTTTTAACATTTTCCATTTAAATAACCCATCGAAAGAATATATAAATTTTTTGAGTTCTTCTTTTGATGTGATATATGCGTAAGGTGATTTTCCCTTCCCCTCTTCGTCTATGAGTGGACATGAACGTATGCTTAAATCAAATCCAGATTCTAAAATTTCATTTCCTAAATCCAATAATTTCTTTTTATTAACACCAATTGGAAACACTTGATATTTCATGCGTATTTCTTGTGGAAGCAGTGCATCTGAAACTTGAATAACTCGACCCTTTGGTGATCTGATTGTTCTTTTTGCTGCATGCAATAGATCTGAGGCGTGATCGATGGAAGACTGGATGTTTTTTTGTGGCATAACAAATAACCATGGGTTGTCGCGTCGTTCTCTTTGCCATCTCAAAACTTGCTGTCGTTCTAACTGAGTAAGAGGACCTGTATTTGTTGATACTTTAATTTCTCTATTAAACACTTCTCCTGTTTCACCATTTAATGTAATAACAGCATCTTTATCTTTCAATATTGTCGCCGGAATCTTAATTCCATTGATAACAACGACTCCTTGATCATCAAATTCTGTTTCTCGACGCGATATGTGTGATCCAATGCTTCCTTTATCACTGACAAATCCCATGATGTTATCCGTCTTTTTTTCAAGTATAGATTTAGTAACTCTTCCAACAAAGATTACTTTCTTTTTTTTAAAAAATTTAGCTTCTTCAATCGATCGAACTATTACTCCAGAAGACCATCCCGGTGACAATGAAATACCTTGCCCGATAAGCCGATCTTCATTCCTGGCTCTTTCAAGATCTTCTTGATCAAGTCCAGGAGCGATAATGCGTCGAAGTTGCGCGGCTGAAACAAGTAGTTTTGCTTCCTTTTCCTTCATTCTATCCATTTGCATCTGCTCGCGAATGAAACGAAAATGAGCAAGCGAGGATAGACTAACTTTTCTGGCTTGCAACAAAGATAGTTTTTCTCCGTCAATCGTAAATTCTCCTTCCATTGGATGTGTATAATGTTCTCGAATGGTTGTGATTATCCTTTCTAATTCAGGTCGAAATTTTTCATTAATCTGACTTAAGGAAGTATTGTGATGTGTAGCGGTATCTTGAACAACTTTTATTCCTTGTCCTCCTCTTTCAAACACACAAAGGGCTGAGTTTTCTAATGAACTTGGATCACCTTCATAGGTTATTGGATTGCGAGTAAAAAACACTCCAGATCCTGCACCTTCTTCTATTGAGTTACCAAAAGTCATTTTTTGTACTATTACTGCTGTTCCGATACCGCTCCATATTTTTTTACTTCTTCGCATTGCGACGGCTTCTTTAGAATCCCATGAACGAAACACTGAATCAATTGCCCATCGTAGTTGTCCAACAGCATCTAATGGGAAATCTATTCCGCTTTCTTCTTTAAAAAGTCTCATTGATTCAAGAACTAGTTTATGATAATCAGGTATATCATGAAATTCTTTTGGATTGTGTCCGACTGTTGCGTCACGAAGTTGTGTAAACTTGTCTTCGGGTATATTAAGTGCGTATGCCCCCAGTTCGCGAATCAACGTAAAAAATGCGTACCAGGCGTTTCTTTCACCAATATTGTCTGCTAACGCATGAACCGTATCAAAATTTATTCCTACGTTTAAAATAGTATGCATAGCTCCAGGAAGCGATTCAGGTGCACCAGAACGAACAGAAACAAATAATGGATTAGTTGAGTCATTTAAAACATTCCCAGTGCGTTTCTCCATTTCTCTAACACCAGTAAGTAATGATCCCCATATATTAAATGGTATTTGAGGAATCAAATCACGACGTTGATCATCCATATTTAACCATACTTTGTCTTCATTTAACCATTTCGCTTCATAACATGAATTCCATGTTCGCCACGCATCCGTAGTTAAAACAATAAACTCGGGAATAGGAAGACCGAGTTCTTGAAGTTCGGCGCTTTCATGAGCCTTTGCACCCAATCGTTCCACACCATAATCACCCAATCGAGATTCGCCGGGAATAAATAGATATGTTGATAATATGTTTCGTTCCACAACAGGAACTTCTGGTTGAGCCATAATATGAGGCAGGAGATGAAGGGAAGTATAGCAGAAATAGCATAAATATGGAACTATAAGCTATGTTTATGCTAATGTTTTCAAAAACGGTTCATTGACAATTAATTCATTCTCACCTAGTATCATAAATACTCTTACTTACTGAATTGTTGAATCTTTGATATTTTGAAAATGGGAACAACACAACAAACGTTCGTTCTTTCACTTGGAGGTTCTCTTGTCATCCCCCATAATGGCATTGACACAGACTTTCTTAAGGAATTTAACACATTCATTCGCCATCAAGTCTCCGTAAAAAAACGAAGGTTTTTTATTGTCGTTGGTGGGGGAACAACTGCTAGACAATATATCAATGCCGGAAAAGAAATATTAGGACACGATCTGTCCAAAGAAGATCAAGATTGGCTTGGAGTCCACTCGACAAGGTTAAACGCTCAACTTATACGTACTATGTTTAAAGATATATCTGATCCTCGAGTCATCAAACACTATGAGATTATATTGAAAATCGATAAGCCAGTCGCTATTGCTGCAGGATGGAAACCAGGATGGAGTACAGATTACGATGCGGTTGTTCTTTGTCAGGATTATGCGGTGAAAGAGGTATTTAACTTATCCGACGTCGACAAAATCTATAACAAGGATCCAAACAAATATACTGATGCGAAAGCAATAGACACAATGAATTGGAAAGAGTACAGAAAAATGGTGGGGAATTTATGGGAACCGCGCATGAATGTCCCTCTGGATCCAATTGCAGCTAAGCTCGGTCAAGAGCTTGGAATCCGCGTCCGATTTATGAGCGGAAGAAATCTTGATAACCTTGCTCTGGCACT
>CAYRFA010000046.1:0-5693 GCA_964423435.1 uncultured Gammaproteobacteria bacterium
CGCTTGATTGAAGCATTTGCACTGTTTTTGAAAAAGAATAAGCAAAAATTTGGCGTAATTGATCTTGTGATTGTTGGTAAAAAAGGGTGGTTGTACAATGAAATACTCCATGCTCCAAAACGATACGGAGTGGAAAAACAAGTAAAATTCTTGGATTTTGTGCCTGATAGCGATTTACCGACTCTTTACAAAAACGCCTTGTGTTTTGCGCTTCCCAGCCTCTATGAGGGGTTTGGGCTTCCGGTTCTTGAGGCTATGGCTCAAGGCTGTCCAGTAGTGGTCAGCAATAGCTCGAGTCTACCTGAAATAGCTGGGAAAGCGGGTGTATATGTTGATCCAAAAAATGTTGAAAGCATTGCAAGCGGGTTATTAACAGCAGTTAGGCAAAGAAATTTGATACAAGGAAGAATCCGTGTTAAAAAAGGACTTGACCAAGTTTCGAAGTTCTCATGGGATAAAGCAGCGAAAGAAACACTTGATCTTCTTGAACGCGTTGGGAAAGGAACGTTGCTATGAGACTACTTATTGATTTTTGGGTGTATTTAGCAACATTAACAGGGTATATCCCGAGTCATACCATACGATTATTTTTATATAGATACCTATTTCGGATGCATATTGGAAAAGATACTTCTATTCACTGGCGAGCTGAGTTTAATCAGCCGTCGGGAATTGAGATTGGACATAATACGATTATCGGCAATGATGCGTTTTTAGACGGAAGGTATGTTCGTGATTGGAAAGGGAAGAAGAAGACTCTATTGTCCTATAGCAGGGAATTCATTAGTCCTATAACAAGACCATTACGAATTGGAAACAACGTTTCGATTGCCGGAGAAGTGCGCATATATACGATGGAGCATGATATTGACTCTCCTGATTTTAAAGAAATTGGTGCTCCAGTTGTTATTGAAGATTATGTCGTTATTGGGTCACGCGTTACGATCCTTCCAGGAGTTACCATTGGAAAAGGAGCAGTTATTGCGTCAGGAGCCGTGGTAACTAAGGACGTGGAGCCATACGCAGTTGTTGGTGGCGTTCCAGCACAGTTTATTAAAAACCGATCTAAAAATCTCACTTATACCTTAAAATTTGCCCGTTTATTTCAGTAATACCTATTCATATGGATCTTTCTGTTGTTATTGTGAGTTTTAATACAAAAAAGCTATTGGATGATTGTTTAGCATCTCTATATAAAAGCATGCAAGGTCAACAAATGGAAACAGAGATCATTGTTGTTGATAATGTTTCGACTGATGGGACACGGGAGATGCTAGCGAAAAAATATCCAAAAGTAATAACAATAAAAAATAGTGACAATGTTGGTTTTGGCAGGGCAAATAATCAGGGAATACGAAAAGCTAAAGGTGATTATATATTGCTTCTTAATTCTGATACCTTAATTCCAAATCATGCAATTAGAAAATTGTATGAATTTACAAAAAAACATCCACGATCGTTTGTCGGACCAAAGCTATTGAATATGGATAGGACTCCTCAGACATCGTGCGGACCATTTTTCAGCTTGCCTGTTGTGTTTGCAGCGCTATTTCTTAAAGGTGATGTCATTGGACTTACCCGCTCATCGCCTAAAATCACGAAGCGCGTTGATTGGGTATCAGGAGCATGTATCATGGCAGCAAAGAAGCTTTTCATGGATGATTTACTTTTTGACGAAAAGATTTTTATGTATATGGAAGAAATTGATTTACTCATGCGGGCAAAGAAAAAAGGGTATGGAACATATTTCTATGCAGGAAGTCCGATTATTCACCTTGGAGGCGGAAGCTCAGTAAATAGGCGAACAGGACCAGTACTAAATATATATAAAGGGCTTCTGTATGTGTATAACAAGCATAATTCTAAACGAGCGACAATATTGCTAAAAACATTATTACGCCTAAAAGCCATTTTGTTAACTATTGCAGGTACTATTACAGGAAATACATATCTCAAAACAACTTATGCAGAAGCTCTTAAATTGGTGTAATGAAAATATTTTATATATATTGACGCTATTTCTTTTGGCGTTTATTCCCTTGTATCCAAAATTGCCTCTTATTAATATCATTCGAACGTGGGTATATATCAGGCTAGAAGACTTTTTGATTGCAGTATCTGCTCTCATTCTTGGGGTCATTTTTATTCGCGAGAAACGAATATCTAAATCACCTCTCATTATCCCCATTATTATATATTGGATTATTGGCGCGATATCTCTTGCAAATGCGCTTCTTTTTATATTTCCCCATTTGACGAGTTTATTCCCACATTTAGGAATTCTTCATTTCGTCAGACGTATTGAATATATGATTGTGTGTTTTCTGGCGTTTGAAGCGTTTCGGAAAAAACCAGCATTACTTCCGATTTTGTATACCCTTGCAGGTTCTTTTATCCTTGTTATTTTGTACGGATTTGGACAGAAATTTTTAGGATTCCCAGCGTTTTTAACCATGAATGAAGAGTTTGCAAAAGGAGTGCCTCTTAGGCTTCCTTCAACAGCTAGATTTCCATCAACATTTGGCGGACATTATGATTTAGCAGCATACCTTGTTCTTACCATTCCCATTATGGGGAGTATGATTATTGCATTTAAGAAATACTGGCAGAAAATCGTATTTTTGATATTAACTTTTTTGGGACTGGTTATGCTTCTTTTTACTTCATCGCGTATTTCATTTGGAGTGTACCTTATTGTTATGTCTGTCATGCTCTGGTGGCAACATAAAAAGATTTGGATAATTCCTATGATTATTGCGAGTTTTGTGGCAATGAGTTTTGTAAGCGGCGCATCCGAACGATTTTATAAGACGTTTCGGACAAGCGATGTTGTGATTGATTTATCTACCGGTCGTCCAATCGGAACTCTGGATTCATTAGATGGAACACAAGCAACGCTTGCACAAAGTCAGTCACCGGCAACAGAGAATTTACCAATAGGGAGTGAGTACATAAATCTCGGATCAGTAAGTACTGATCAAATTAAAACAGTCTCTCTGTATCAAGCAAGAAATGTTTCCGGTGCATCCGGAGAGATTGCAACAATTTCTGGTAGCTTTCTCATTCAAAAAGCTCTTGTCTATGATATCTCTATTACCACAAGGTTTCAGGGGCAATGGCCGAGAGCTATTGAGGCTTTTAAGCGGAATATTCTTCTTGGAAGTGGATATTCTTCGCTCTCTGTTGCAGCTGATGGGGATTATCATCGTATGCTTGGAGAAACCGGTATTATTGGTGCCATCGCTTTCCTTGGAATATTTGCTGCTTCTTTTCTTATATTTGTCAAGCGTGTTGGAACGCTTTCAACACTTGAACGGTCGTTTGTCATAGGTGTGTATGCCGGTATGGTAGGTCTTATGGTAAACGCCATATTAATTGATGTATTTGAAGCATCAAAAGTGGCATATACCCTCTGGATTTTGCAAGGATTTGTTTTAGCTATGCTTGTTTCCAAAAGACCATTTACACTTCATTATGCTCATTATCTTTGGAAATTACTTACCCATAAATGGGCCTATATTATCTATCTTTTCTTAGCAATAGCATTAATCTGGGGAAAAGTATATTCAGTATACTTTTTAGGTGATGATTTTACTTGGCTTAAATGGGCTGCGCAAAGTAGCTTTTCAGACATTGGAACATTTTTTTCCAACTCACAGGGATTTTTCTATCGTCCGATACCAAAGTTATGGTATTTTGTTTTATTTTCCGTATTTTGGCTTAAACCTTTTGCATATCATCTTATGTCGATAGCGTTATTGCTTGGAACCACATGGTTTATGTATATTGTATTTCATCAGATTTCCGTTCGAAAACCAATAGCTTGGATTGGAGCGTTATTGTTTGCATCTTTATCAGTTCACCATGAGAATATTTACTGGATATCCGGACAAAGTAGTATGTTGTCCGGTTTTTTTCTCCTTGCTTCAGTTGTTACTCTCGGTCAGCCGTTATCCTATGTACTCATTGTACTTTCAATGTTGTCTTACGACGGGATGGTGATAGCTCCACTTGTTCTTTTCTTTCTTTCTTTAGTATATGCAAAAAATAAGAAATTGAGCGTTGTGTATCTTCTATTTATTCCACTCTATTGGCTTTTGAGAAACTATGCAGGAGCGCTTGCATCAAGTGGTGATTATGGATATAAACTATCAACATTTATTGTCAATATCATAGGTAATATATCGGGATACACGATAGCTATTTTTGCAGGTCCTGGGATGGTTGAGAAATGGAATGCTCTTCGAGTGTCTGTCCGACCGTACATATTTCAAATGACAACAGCTGGGATTATATTAAGTGGAATATTCTTCTTTTTATATCGATACATTGAAAAGAAATATACGATCGGAAAAAAGCATATCGTATGGTTTATTTGTTATCTGGTAACCATGGCTGCGTATGCACCGCTTGGAGGCATGGCTGAACGATATCTGTATATACCTTCAATATTTTTTATGATCGGGCTCGTTTTGCTTGTCGATCGTTTATGGAAAATTCTTCCGATGATAGGTAAGTGCATTGTCATTGTTCTGACTGCGGGATTATTGTATGTAAATATTATTGATACCCAGCGGGTGGGGAACGATTGGATAAAAGCAAGCAGCGTCGTTGAGCAAACGCTTCGTATTATTAAAAAAGAGGCATTTCCAGCAACTTCTATAAAACAATTCTTTATCGTTGACATTCCCATTCGGTATGGTCGTGCATGGATATTTCCAACCGGAATGACCGATGCTTTGTGGCATATTTATAGACAAAATCCTTATTCAATAACTCCGGTCTCTTCTATTGAAGAAGGATATTCGATGCAAGTTCAAACAGGAGATAGAGAAATATTCATTTTTGACAACTTAGTATTAAAGCGCGGTGTAAAAATTGATACACCTGTTGAAAAATAATTATATGAGTAGGAAATATATCACAGGTATGTTTTTTTTCTTTATTGCGATAGTGAGCATCGCTCTTCGCTTGTACAAAATAACAGCGCCTGTTGCTGATTGGCATAGCTGGCGACAGTCCGATACTGCAGCTGTTGCAAGAAATTACATGCAATTTGGTATTGACCCATTACATCCACGATATGATGATTTATCCAATATTCAATCAGGGTTTGATAATCCGCAAGGGTATCGAATGGTTGAATTTCCTTTGTATCAAGTTATAGGAGCTTATATTGGGAATGCACTTCCTATAATTTCAATTGAAGTAATTTTGCGAATTCTTACTATCATTGCATCAACGCTAACAGGACTTGCGCTAGGAATATTAATTCTTCGAAGAGTTGGAACAATAGCTGGAATTGCAACTTCCTTTGTGTATGCAATTCTTCCATATAGTATGTTCTACGGAAGAACAATTTTGCCAGATCCCCACGCAGTTATGTGGGCAGTTGGTAGTTTGTTGTGTATGGATATTGGAATGACTGTAATGAAAAGAAAATGGATATACATTGTGTTGGGAGCACTGATGGCACCGCTCGCGATACTCATCAAACCTGTTGCAGGCTTTCTACTTTTGCCAATAATCGGTTTAGCACTTTATGACAAAAAAAAGTTTGGAATTTTACTTCTCTACGGAATAATTGCAATTGTTCCGTTTCTCTTATGGAGACAATGGATTTTGAAGTATCCGGAAGGAATTGCTGTATACGCATGGTTATTCAATGCAAATAATATCCGTTTTAAAGGTGC
>CAYRFA010000047.1:0-5523 GCA_964423435.1 uncultured Gammaproteobacteria bacterium
TTTCTTTTTGCCGGATATGCACTTGATCAATTATATAAACGGAGTTTTATCACTCCAAATAAAGAATAAAAAAGTTCTTCTAGATCCGCGTTGGATTTTCCGTATTCTCTATCGGTAAATGATATCGGAACCTCAGTAATACGAAATCCTTTCTTTGATAACATATACGCACTCTCAGATAATGCAATAAACCCTTTTTCGCGAAGAGGAATTGAAATGAGATACTGACATGCGCGTCTGGAATACGCACGAAATCCGTTCGTATAGTCAGTCAGTCGGAGACCGAGCCAGTATTTCAGAAAAAAATTTATTATTTTGCTTTGGATAATTCTTGACCAGGTCCATTTAATTATTCTACTTCCTGCCATATACCGTGAACCAATCACCACATCGTATCGTCCAATGAGAGCACAAAGACGTGGTATTTCTTTCGGATTGTGAGCTAAATCCGCATCCATTTCTACAATAATCTTTGAAGTCGTTTGCGCAAGTATTATTTTCATTCCGTCAAGCACTGCGCTTCCTCTTCCATTTTTCTTATTTCTTGACACATAAAGAACTGACTTCTTATATTTAGCACATATGTTTTTTGTATCTCTATGTTCATTTCCAGATGAATCATCAACAACAATGATAGTCGCCTTAGGAATAATGTGTAAAATACGGGAAATCAAAATCTGAATATTTCGACTTTCATTATACGAAGGAATAACAATGGCAATATGTTCTATATTCAGCTTAATCATAAAAATTTAACGAGAAAAAATTGTTTTATAGTGTTTGCTATATGAACTATATTTGTATTCGTTAATTCAGGATAAATTGGTAATGATAGTATTTCTTTTGATAATTTTTCTGCCATAGGAAATTTGGATACCAATGGTTTTGGATAATGAATGGCACACCCAATCCCCTCTTTTTTCAAATACGCTTTTAATTCGTCACGACGATTTGTCCTAATAACAAACAAATGATAACACGCACCGGATTCATAAGGGATAACTGAAATGTTCTGAATGTTATCCAATCCTTTTGTATATACCTCAGTAATTTGTCGTCTTCTTGCATTCCAATCATCCAAATGACGTAATTTTACCCGTAATACCGCTGCCTGCAGTTCATCCAAACGACTGACCCCAGATACCTCGCGGCTCTCGTACCGTTTTACCTCTCCATACATCCGGATCGCTCGGATGTGATCCGCGATTTTTTTGTGTTTCGTCACCACCATTCCCCCATCTCCATACGCTCCAAGATTTTTCGACGGATAAAAACTGAAAATTGCAATATCTCCAAATATCCCCACTTTTTGTTTCCCTATTGTTGCACCATGCGCTTGTGCACAATCCTCAATAACTTTAATATCTGTTCGATGCAGCGTTTTAAGAAGTTCCTGAACACCTACAACATCAGCTGGATTGCCATAGAGATGCACAACAACAATTGCTTTTGTTTTATTGGTGATCCGAATTTTCAAATCTTCTATGGAAATATTCCCGCTCTTATTGCAATCAACAAATCGAACTGATACTCCACTCATGGCAATACCAAAAAATGTTGGGTAGGAATTGACCGGAAGCAGTACCTCATCCTCTTTTGACAACCCGAGTGCCCGTACGGCGAGGGTTAAAGCATCCGTTCCGCTTGCAACACCGACAGCGTACGGAACGCCGATATATTCTGCAAACTCTTTTTCAAATGCCGCCACTTCTACGCCTAAAATGAAATTGCCGCGTGAAAACACTGTCTGGATTGCACTATTAATTTCTTTTTGTATTGTTTTATATTGCTTTGTTAAATTAAATATGGGAATGTTCATAATAGATTTCGAAGTTTATACTTCATCATATCAATAATTACGGGTATAATTATTTTCAATTTTCCGCCGCTTGCTCCACTCGATATTCGTTTTCTGTGAACAATGGGACGCTCTATTACCATAAATCCGTCACGAATTGCGCTAATGGTAAGTTGTGCATCAACAAATGCAGATTTCACATTCAAAATATTATTCCTCTTTACAACTATTCGTTTCATGAGACGAATTGAATTAATATCATGAAGAGTTATACCAAACAACAAACACAATAATGCGTTATAAATAGCCGATTGCTGTTTGCGTTTTTCATTATCCTGACGATGAATACGCCTTCCAATAATCATATCTGCACGGTTAGTAGAAGATACGAGTTTTTTTATTTCCATTGGATCAATTTGATAATCACCGGGTATGATATACAGCCAATCATATATTCCTGAAAAATACAGCTCTGAAAATGTTCTTCCGTATCCTTGATTGATTACATGTGTTCGTACTTTTAATTGTGGTATTTGTTTTTTGAGTTTCTGTAATACGATGCCTGTATTATCGGGACTTGCATCATTCAATACAATTATTTCAAATACGGATGTAACAGCACGAGCAGCCTGTACCGCCCTCTTTACAACAAATTCAATAGTATCTTCATCTTTATACGCAGGAATGAGAATGGAAAGTGATGATAATTTCATGACCAATATTCTTTTTTATGTGATCGATAATACAAAATTGTTTTTGTTATTCCTTCCCGAAGCGATGTAGTTGGTTTCCATCCAGTCAACTTTTTTATTTTCGTTATATCGCTTGCAAAATCTCCCGGTTCCTGGGCTTTCCGCTCTTTCGAAAACGGCGTGAATTGATACGATGCTTTTTTCCCAGCCACAAAAACAATAGTTTTTACAAGATCAATAAATGTATCCGGATTGTCATGACCGATATTGATTACTTCTCCATAACACGCTTTTGTTACTACACATCGGACCATCGCATCAATCGTATCATCGATATACAAAAAATCACGCCGCAATAATCCGTCGCCAAATACGGATATTTTTTCTCCATCTATCGCTTGCCGAATGAACCAATTGACGACCCCATAATGATTGGTTTTCATTTGAGACCGTGGTCCATAAATATTGGTTAAACGGAGCATAATAGAACGAATACCAAAATTGTCATGATAGATCTTGACCATTTTTTCAGCAGCCAAATTCGTCAGTTCATAAATTCCTTTGGGATTGGTTGGCGCATCTTCAGCAACAGGAAGTCTGATTGCCGTCCCGTATTGCCCGCGCGTACCGACGTTGATAAAACAGACATTTGGATTACATTTTTTACACGCCTCAAGAAGTATTGCTGTTCCTTTGATATTAATATCAATATCCGGAAACGGATCTGTTTGGCTTATGATATGGTCTGTCTGACGGGCTAAATGAAAAATATAGTCTTTATCTTGAACCAATTGATTGATTGATGACACATCGCGGATATCACTATAGTTGACGGTTACTTTATTTTGAACAGGATAAATATTGAAAAGATTTCCTCCCTGTGAAGGCGACATGTTATCAATGATTGTCACAATTGCACCGCGTTTGACAAGTGTAAGAACAAGTGAGCTGCCGATAAATCCCAAACCCCCAGTAACAAGAACGTGAGCATTTTTCATTGCTGGTCTGTTATATCATATTTTAACCACTCATGTGACCACAAATAATCATTTCTCACCCATAATGTTCTATCTCCTATCTGAGTAAATCGTCCTAATATATACGCTTGGTCTTCATACGAAAGTGTTGCAAATCGTTCCGGAGGATATACATAAATAAATTTTGTGTTCGTTGATGCCAATGCGTTAATTAAAGATGGAAGCGGATAGGAAATAATGGGTGCGAGCTGACCAATGGGAAGCATTGGTGCAAAATAGGGTTGAGGATACCGCATGGTGAGTCCGGTCATATCAAAAATGGGCTCGGATAGTGGAATATTTTTCCACATCCATTGTGCTTTCTTCAGATCACCTTCGTTTGTCCAAGAGAGTTTCGGTATCGTGACAAGACGATACCCTTTCCAAAAGAAAAACAGTGACAGACAACACACCAGAAAAAACATGAGCTGTCCAAAAACTGTGCGTTTCGCAAGCTTCCACACTTCTTCAATCCAATCAACAACATAAAAAACAACAAATACCGCAGGTGGAATAAGATACTGAGCATGTTTCATAGGAAGGACAAAGATATAGAGGAAAACAGAACTAAGAAATATCGTCGTGATAATTGCTTCCTGCCACATCCGTTTCTTTCTTATAGTAATGAGTCGAATACAAGCAACACAAAACCCAACGATCCACAACATGAGATTTACGATATACCCGATATGATATCCCCCTGTTCCGTATAAAATATCATTCTGGAGAAAATAAAATTGCGGTGGGATAGGAAACAGTTTTCCGAGACTGCTCGCTTCAAACGCATATGTTGTCAGAGAGTACCAAACCATTGAAAAATTTCCCAACATCAATAAATAGACGATTGTTACTGCACCGATAATAACAATTCCAACTGCCATTTCTTTCATCACACGCCATGATTGTTGCTTCTGTTGCATTTCTAATAACCATCCAAAGAGAGCAATACCAACAGAAAGTACCATTTTTTGGGAAACCACAATGCATGCGCCATACAACAATCCCACAATAAGTGACCATTTCTTTTTTCCATTCATGAGGCGCATTTGTAGCCAAAGACCAAAGATAAATAACATCATGGCTAAGGTGTCTGGACGGATTTCTATAAATTTATCTGATGGCATGGGTAAAAATACCAAAAGAAGTGGGATAAAAACAACAATCCATGACCTGCGCATTTCCCAAAACAGAAGTATTAATGCAACAGAGAGTAATGCAAAAATCACGAGCATCGCTCCGCGCGCTGCAGCAAATACTGCTATTCCTTTTGTCAGTGCCACAATAGGAACAAGCACTGCATAAAAACCCGGAGCTATATAAAAAAGAAAATCGACATAGGGTTTGAGTCCCATATGCATATGGGTGGCCCAGTATAAATATGCCAGTTCGTCGATATCAAAGTACCGGTGAAGCCCGAGTTGTATTTTGAAATACCACATCCATGCGGTCAGTCCGATAACCATGATGCTTACAATGATTTTCATCTGCTACAATAATATCATGGAACTCATTCTTGTCATCCTGGTCAGTCTTCCGCTTTCTTTTATTACAAACATCATGTTTATTCAGGGCATTATACATACCCCGCAGGGAATGACATACCTCGGCGTCACCCATCACTGGCAGGATTATTTTGCGTATCTAAGCCAGGTCATGCAGGGAATCAATGGTTTGTGGTTGACTACTGATCTCTATACCACAGAAAAAACAATTGCGGCTCCTGCGTATTGGATGAATATTCTCTTAGGACATATAAGCAGGATAACAACTATTTCTCCAATACTACTTTTTAACAGTAGTGTTTTTGTGCTTGTGTTTTTCATGCTTGTTTTTTCATATTTCTTTTTCAAACGGTTGTTTCAAAGCAATCGACTTGGACTTATTGCTTTTCTCTTTTTTGTTTTTTCAAATTCAACTCAACATCGCCTTCCGCTAACTTCTCCCTATCCCTATTGGCCGTTTGAACTCTGGGGAACGCCTCATCTCATGTTTACCCGCCTATCGACGCTCCCTCATC
>CAYRFA010000048.1:0-5139 GCA_964423435.1 uncultured Gammaproteobacteria bacterium
ACTATACCCCGTGAAAAATCGACAGTCAACTGCCTATTGCACTAAAACGTGCTATGTGATAAATTACTTCAACAAGTTAATAGGAAAGCAATGATAGAGAATTTTTACACTCTGGAGCAGCGTCGACAAAATCGACGACGGGATAGCCCGTAATAGCAAAAATACTCTGTTGCCATATGCAAAGGAGTATGAGGCTAAGGTAGAACCGACCTCAGTCGGTTTTTTTTGTGGAAACAACTTAGTAAACCAAGGTGGTACCGCGAATTGAAAACTCGCCCTTGTCCCTAATCAATTGGGGATAGTGGCGAGTTTTTTGTTGGTAAAAGGAGGTGATTGTATATGTCTAAAGAAAATGATGATGCATTTCGAGCAGTTCAAGCAGGTATGAAAGAAATATTTGCATTACATATCGATCCTGATTCCGATGCAGCAAAAAATTTTCTGTTCAGAATAAAAGTATTTGGTCTCAATGGCGCACAACCACTAGAGAATCCAAAAGAAGAAAATAGTTCAAATAATAGCAATGATTCGATAAAAGGTTAGACATATCCCGTTGAGCTCGACGGGATATCGCTGAGATGACAGAGTGGTCAATTGTACTTGTCTGTAAAACAAGTGTCCGATAGGACTACGAAGGTTCAAATCCTTCTCTCAGCACCTATGAACATAAAGGAACTAAAAAATATTATTGACAACGAACCGCTTTTTGAGCGGGATATTTGTATGCGATCAATCAATGAATCATTTACCAATGAAATAACAGGAAATTTATTCGTCGGTGTTGGACTATGTACCTCCAAAAAACCAGCAACAGCAATCCCATTTGACATTCTTACATTTTTCTTACTTCCAGAATTACTTCGACGCAAAGGCGTGATTCAATCAACATTTTTTCTCATTGCAGATACTCATGCTCGAACCAATTCGTTTATGTCACCGCCACTTGTTAATAAATTAGCAACATCAATGAAACAAACAGCGTTATCCATAATTAGAAGTTTTCGTCTTGAACACATGCAAGTCATCCTTGCCTCTGAAATTCGAAAACAATCATCATTTCAAATTCTGCAAAATCAACTTCCACGAATGGATAATGTTTACGTACGGGAAGAGATTGCGGATTTATCATGGTTTATGAGCACTCAAAACGTTCGGTTCAAACTCGGATGGTCGATTTCAAACGAGATTACACCTTCCGGTCATGACGAACGGTTTTTTGACATGCAAATCAAACAATTTCTTAAAACACCACTTGTTTTTCTTCACTCAAGCGCAGGTCGAACAGATGATCCAAAACGACCAAAAACATCGCCGTACATCGCAACAGATGGAGAAAAACGCATTGTGTTGTCAAATAATCCAAATGCAGTGATGAAAACTGAAGTGGTTATTCATCATATCAAACGAATTGTCCGATTATTTGAAACGCTCATTGTCAAAATACCATTTGTCTCTTTAGAAGATAAAATTAACTTTATCATACAAACCGCTACGCAGGATGTTCCTGCTATGGTATAGTAAAAGGAGGAACTATGGATGCAATTGATATATTACTTACACGAGGGGTCGATGGCATTTACCCGAGCCACGATGCACTGGAGAAAGTGCTCAGAAGCGGAAAAAAACTCAAGCTCTACCAGGGATTTGATCCATCAGGAACACAATTTCATATTGGTCATGCAGTCGGCTTACGGAAACTTCGCCAGTGGCAGGATTTAGGACATCATGTCATCTTCTTAATCGGTGATGGTACGGGTCAAGCGGGCGATCCATCAGGAAAAACCCGGTCACGAGGAAAATTTCTCACGAATGAAGAACTCCGACAAAATGCAAAGGATTATGTCCTGCAGGCAAAAAAAATTGTCCGCTTTGATGGGCCTAATCCAGCAGAGATTTTGTACAACGGAGATTGGCTCAACAAACTGACCCTTGTTGATATTCTTGATATCGCCGGTCATTTCTCCTGGCAACAATTAGCAGAGCGCGATTTATACCAGGAAAGAATAAAAAGCGGTGAAGAGCTCAACTTTCGAGAAGCTCTCTATCCGCTTCTTCAGGGATACGATTCTGTTGCTATGAATGTCGATCTTGAACTTGGCGGGAAAGATCAGCTGTTTAACATGTTGGCAGGCAGACAGCTTGTTTCTCAAATCCTCCATAAGGAAAAGTTTGTCATGACCGTACCACTTCTAACTGATAGCAAAGGAACAAAAATTGGAAAAACCGAAGGGAATGTCATTGGACTTACCGATGCTCCAGCTGAATTTTACGCAAAAATAATGTCACTTGGAGACGATGCAATCATTCCATGTTTTACACTCCTTACGGACATTTCAACAGAAGAAATCGAAGCAAAAATGAAACAGGGCGAAAATCCGATGACATTGAAAAAACAATTAGCGTTTGAATTAACGAAAATGCTCAATGATGAGAAATTAGCGAAAAAAGCACAAGAAGAATTTGAATCTGTTCATCAAAAAGGGGAAAGTGTATCAGTAACAGCACCTGTATTTGAAACAAAACAAACAGATTGGAATATCATTGACCTATTCATTGCGACAAATCAGGTAACAAGTAAATCAGAAGCAAGACGTTTATTTGAGCAACAGGCGATAGAAATAAACAATGCCAAATGCCAAATGTTAAATATTAAATTAAAAGATGGTGATATAATCAAAATCGGTAAAAGGAAATTCGTAAAAATTCACGTCATATGAACTTTTTTCGAAAGCATGAAAAATTCTGGAAAGTAGTGGTGGTGATTGCATCTCTTGCTCTTATTGCATCATCTTTTATTCCACTATTGTCTATCCGGTAATATCGCATGACCTTACAACTTAATTCCTCCATTCAATACGTTCCCCGTGTCGGACCAATGATAGCCGGGAAATTAGAACGACTTGGCATCCATACAGTCAGAGATCTTTTGTTTTATGCGCCATTTCGCTATAACGATTTTTCTAAGATTACTCCCATACGATCTCTTCATCCAGGACTTGTGGTCAGCATACATGGGGAAGTTCAAAGTATCAAAAACATATTCACAAAAACAGGGAAAAAAATTCAAGAATGTCAGGTCGCAGATCCAACGGGAATTGCAACAATTATTTGGTTTAATCAACTCTATCTCACAAAGGTTATCCACGCAGGGGACATTCTTGCAGCATCGGGCACTGTTGGATTTTTCGGAAATAAACTTGTTCTCGAATCTCCAGATTATGAACTGGCCACCCCGGGTAAACCATTTCTTCATACCAGCCAGATTGTCCCAGTATATTCAGAAACAGCCGGCATTACATCAAAATGGTTACGGTCACGCATCTATTATCTCTTAACTGAAGTGCCAACGCTCCTTGAGGAATACATACCTAGCGACATACGCATAAAATATAAGCTCCCGCACATTCAGGAAGCCTTCCATGATGTTCATTTTCCAAAAACAATTACTCTTGGAGTTGAGGCCAGACGAAGGCTTGCATTTGATGAACTTCTTCTTATGCAATGTACGTCATTTGAGCAAAAACGTTTGTGGAAAGAGACGAAACATACAGTACCGCTGATTTCTAACATTGATCAATGCATTTCAAATCTCCCATTTACGTTAACAGATAGTCAAATGCATGCGCTTGCCGATATTCAAACCGATATGGCGTCAACCGTACCCATGAACAGGCTGCTCGAAGGCGACGTCGGAAGCGGAAAAACAGTGGTTGCGGCTATTGCCATGTATATCACTGCAAAAAACAACCTCCAATCAATCCTCATGGCGCCAACACAAATACTAGCAGAGCAACACTTCAACACTATTAAGCAACTCCTCAAACCATTTAACATATCTGTCGGTCTTGTAACGAGTAGCCACAAAGAACCAGACGTAATGGTACTTGTGGGAACTCACGCACTTCTTGAAAAAAACATTGAATTTGATCACGTCGGACTTGTTGTTATTGATGAACAACAACGGTTCGGGGTGTTTCAACGAAACATTGTTCGTACAAAAGGAAAGGGGACGACAACGCCACATCTTCTCACCATGACCGCAACGCCAATTCCAAGAACTCTTGCGCTTACTCTTTATGGCAATCTTGATTTATCCATTCTCACTGACATGCCAAAAGGACGAAAAAACATCAAAACTTGGGTCGTTCCTCCGGAAAAGCGGGATAGCGCATACGAATGGATGAAACAAGAAATGCAAGTTAACAGTTCACAGTGTTTTATTATTTGTCCGTTTATCGAAGAATCAGAATCTATGACTACAATAAAAGCTGCAACAACAGAATTCAAAAGATTGTCAACATCCGTATTTCCAAAATTAAAGCTCGGACTTCTCCATGGCCGACTGAAAGCAAAAGATAAAATAGCTATTCTTGATGCATTTAGACGTGGTGACATTGATATATTAGTTGCAACTCCTGTTGTTGAAGTTGGAATTGACATCCCGAACGCAACCATCATGCTCGTTGAAGGCTCTGACCGGTTTGGACTTGCCCAACTTCACCAACTCCGTGGACGCGTAGGAAGAAGCGATAAACAATCCTATTGTCTCCTCTTTTCTGAAAATACCAATCAGGATTCAATAAAGCGTCTCAAAGCTCTTGAAACGATGCGAAGTGGAACAGAACTTGCAGAGTATGATCTTGCGCTTCGTGGCCAAGGAGATGTCTTTGGAGCACGACAACACGGGGTACCAACACTCGTCCTTGGATCGTTATCCGACGCAACCCTTGTTTCTCAAACAAAAGAAGCTGTGACGCAATTAACACACATTGATCCTACATTTACAGCTTTTCCCCTCTTGAGGGAGAGGCTTAATGAGAGTAAAATAGAAAACGTCTCACAAGACTAATATGACACCACTACCAAAACGAAGACATTCAACAAGACGGGGAGGCAAACGAAAAGCAGCAATTAAACTTGCATCTGTTGCCACACTATTTTGCAAGAACTGCGGGAAACCGAGGAGACCTCACACTATTTGTCCTACCTGTGGACACTACAATGGAAAAGAAGTAATCAAACAAAAAATCAAAAAAGAAAAGAAAAAGTAAGCCCTCATGAAGACCGCCCAAGATCCACGTCATCAACACCGCATCAATATGATGCAACAATTATTTAGCTACAGTTTCCGTCCTGAAG